>NZ_JBALOW010000024.1:48635-50207 GCF_036965085.1 Bacillus sp. JJ1532 | reverse complement strand
AAAGCTTTGTTCTGTGGGTGCAGCAGCGGAGCTGATGCCAGAGGTGCGAGAGCACCTCGCAGAGAGAGAATTTCCAGAAAGCCACCTCCGTTATCGACACAAATCCCTCCCCCTGAGCATTTGCGTCATCCCAGAATCACTCCCCCGAACAACATCAAGATGACGCAAATGCGAACTCCCGCACCCTCCTGAAAATCCCCCCCAAACCAACTGGAAAAAGGGAATTATAAGTATCATTTTAACTATAAAACGACACCCCCTTACACACACCCCAAAATTCCAACAAAAACTGACAAATCTATGAACGATTCCTCTTCCCATTTAATATGATTTCGACATTCTTGTCAGTGAGAAAAATCAACTTTGAACCTGTTTTTATCAAGCCAATTTTTTTCATCTCTTATACTACTCTTATTATAAAATGGCTAAAAAAATGACCAAGCATTTTTAATGAATACTTGGTCCTAATCATCTATATGAATGTCGGTTCGCCAAATATCACAATAACGATGAAATTCAGGGCCAATTAACATAGAAAAACAGCCTTGCGTTAAAGCAAAACTGTTTACCTTCTAACATATACAAGTCTTTCGTTTTTTTCCAACCCGCTCCATATCTACTACTTTTTTAATATAATCGGTTGCTAACGGGACTTTGCAAGCGGTATTTCCTACATCAACATTCACTTTTCCGATATGTTCTGCAACCTTTTTTGCCTCAGTCGATAATGCTTGAACATAGGAGCCTACAGATATGACAAAACCATTCGTTACGTAGCGGACCCGGTTTCTTTCATCGTGGATAGTTGTTTTTACCTGATGGAGCAATTCGCTAATTTCGTTTAAATTTAATAAATCATCTGGTGTAATAGACAAATAATTTGCATATGTATTCCATCCGCAAACGGCAATCATTTCATCTTCAGATTTTATCCATTCTCTCGCTAGTTCCAGAGCATAGTCACTTTCCGCAGCTACTCCGGAAACGGTATATTCTGCAGGCGCATGCCAAAGTGCTTTCCTCGCCCAGTCTTGTAAAGTTTCTTTTGTCATTAATTTTGGATTGATCGAAAGACCCGCTAAATACATTGCATCATAATTCCCCGATTCATACAGAGCCAACGCCAATTCCTGATCCTTTTTCACAAATTTCACAAGTTTTTTCATATCTCCAACCTTTACCCCAAAGAGCGGCTCCACCGCCCCATGACGGATCAACGTCTTTTTCGTCTGCTCCGTCCCTAATTCTTCAAGCATTTTCATTATTTCAGTGTAGGTCATCCATCTTCCCTCCAATTTTAACAAGCTGACTTTCTATCATCATTTCATTTTTTGAAAGATCATAAACAAACTATTATCTATAATTCTTTTTTGAATATAAAATCCTTCAAGTGCTCACTATGACGGCGATTCCATATAAAAAACTGACTCAACTTAATTATAAGTCGAGCTTATTGACCTTCTGCATAAATTATTTTAGCTGAAGGGCGTTAAGAGCATCGCTTAACTACCTTCTGAACTTATTTTTCTATCTTAAGGATTATATAAAGCTTTCTTAACTACCTTCAACACT
>NZ_JBALOW010000024.1:0-48512 GCF_036965085.1 Bacillus sp. JJ1532 | reverse complement strand
CTACCTAAAGGGCGTTTTAAAGCTCCCTTAACTACCTTCAACACTCATTCTTCTACCTTAAGGGTGTTATAAAGCTTTCTTAACTACCCTCACCAGTCTTTTTTCTGCCTAAAGGGTGTTATAAAGCTTTCTTAACTACCCTACCACTCTTTTTTCTACCCGAAGGGTGTTATAAAGCTTTCTTAACTTCCTTAACCACTCACTTAAAAATCTAAACGGCGATATAATACTCTTTTTACTACATACAGCCCCCCAAAAGCAGCAAAAAAAACTTCCGCGCGACCTATACAACAAAAAACACCCCCCAGCCGCAGCTGAAGAGTGTTTGGTAACATGATTAGAAGTGTTTTTCTGAAACTTTGATACGATTGATGGCACGTTGAAGAGCGAGTTCAGCTCGTTTGAAGTCGACGTTGTCGCGCTTTTGGTCGTTGAGGCGCTGCTCAGCACGTTCTTTGGCGCGGACGGCACGCTCGATATCAATGCTGTCTGCTTGTTCAGCTGATTGTGCTAAAATCGAGACTTTGTCAGGGCGAACTTCAAGAAAGCCGCCGCTAACTGCTACGAAATCTGTATTTCCGCCGTTTTTTAAACGGACAGCTCCAATTTGTAACGGTGCAACCATTGGAATATGGCCAGGTAAAATTCCAAGCTCACCGCTTTGAGCTTTTGTGCTTACCATTTCCACATCTGATTCATACACCGGGCCATCGGGAGTAACAACACTGACTTTAATCGTCTTCATTTTTTACCCTCCTGGACCGAAATTAGACCTCTACGCCCATGTTCTTTGCTTTCTCGATAACCTCTTCGATACGGCCGACGAGACGGAATGCATCTTCTGGAAGGTGGTCATATTTTCCTTCAAGAATTTCTTTGAAACCATTAACTGTTTCTTTAACAGGTACGTATGATCCTGGCTGACCAGTAAACTGTTCAGCAACGTGGAAGTTTTGTGATAAGAAGAACTGGATACGACGCGCACGGGCAACGATCAACTTGTCTTCGTCTGCAAGCTCATCCATACCAAGGATCGCGATAATATCTTGTAATTCTTTATAACGCTGTAATGTTTGCTGTACTTGAGTAGCCACTTGATAGTGCTCATCTCCAACAATCTCTGCTGACAATGCACGAGATGTTGAAGCTAGTGGATCCACAGCTGGATAGATACCCATCTCAGAAAGCTTACGCTCAAGGTTCGTTGTTGCATCTAAGTGAGCGAAAGTTGTTGCTGGAGCTGGATCCGTATAGTCATCGGCTGGTACGTAAATCGCTTGGATCGAAGTTACAGAACCAACGTTCGTTGAAGTAATACGTTCTTGTAATTTACCCATTTCAGTAGCAAGTGTCGGCTGATAACCTACCGCAGAAGGCATACGGCCTAATAGGGCAGAAACCTCAGAACCTGCTTGTGTGAAACGGAAGATGTTATCCATGAAGAAAAGAACGTCTTGTCCTTGGTCATCACGGAAATATTCTGCCATTGTCAAACCAGTTAAAGCAACACGCATACGTGCGCCAGGCGGCTCGTTCATCTGACCGAATACCATCGCTGTTTTCTTAATAACGCCTGAATCTGTCATTTCATGATAAAGGTCGTTACCTTCACGAGTACGCTCACCTACACCAGCGAATACGGAAATACCGCCGTGCTCTTGAGCGATGTTATTGATTAATTCCTGGATTAAAACGGTTTTACCTACACCGGCACCACCGAATAGACCGATTTTTCCACCTTTAATATATGGTGCAAGAAGGTCTACTACTTTAATTCCAGTTTCAAGAATTTCAACCTCAGTTGATAGCTGCTCGAATTTCGGCGCTTCTCTGTGGATGGAATCGCGGCGTGCTTCTGCAGGAATTGGTGCATCAAGGTCAATATTATCACCTAATACGTTAAATACACGACCAAGAGTTACGTCCCCAACAGGAACAGAAATAGGAGCACCCGTGTCTACTACTTCACTGCCGCGCGTTAAGCCGTCAGTTGAAGACATCGCAATGGTACGAACGGTATCATCACCTAAATGAAGAGCAACTTCAAGGGTTAAATTGATGTTAACTTCAGATTCGTTACGCGCTTGATTTACGATTGTCAATGCATTATAGATCTCAGGAAGCTGACCGCTTTCGAACTTTACGTCAACAACCGGACCCATAACTTGAAGAACGCGTCCTTTGTTCATCTTTTTCCCTCCTAATAAAGAAATGCGTTGGCGCCTCGCCCAAACTTAATTCGGGAGCAGATGCCAAATATATTTAAGTTAAGAAAGTGTTTTATTACTATTCTAGCGCAGCTGCTCCGCCAACGATCTCTGTGATCTCTTGCGTAATGGCTGCTTGACGAGCACGGTTGTAGCTTAGGCTTAGAGATTTAATAAGCTCATTCGCATTATCCGTGGCACTCTTCATAGCCGTCATCCTTGCGGCATGCTCAGAAGCTTTACTATCTAAAAGGGCTCCGTAAATTAAGCTTTCTGCATATTGTGGGAGCAATACTTCTAGAATTTCTTCTGCTGACGGTTCAAATTCATAAGATGTAAGCTTTGTTGAAGTTGAAATATCCGTTAAAGGAAGCAGCTTCTTCTCAGTTACATCCTGTTGAATTGCACTGACGTAGTGGTTATAGTACATATATAATTCATCAAATGTTTCATCCGTAAACATGCCAACCGTTTTGCTCGTAATATCCTTAATCTCAGCAAATTCAGGCTGATCAGCAACAGCTACAATGTCAAGAATGACATTCATGCCGCGCTTTTTAAAGAAGTCACGTCCATTACGGCCGATGGCAATGATTGCATATTCATCATTTGATTTATGGCGTTGTTGAATTGTTTGGTATACATGCCTTAAAACGTTACTGTTAAAAGCTCCAGCAAGACCACGATCAGATGTGATGACTAAGTAGCCCGTTTTCTTCACTGGTCGGCTTGTTAGCATTGGATGATTTGAATCCTTGCTTCCAATTGCGATGGAGGCAGTAACCTCTTGAATTTTTTCCATGTAGGGAACGAATGATTTTGCATTCATTTCTGCACGGCTCATTTTCGCAGCAGATACCATTTGCATTGCTTTTGTAATTTGGCTCGTTTTCTTCGTAGAAGTAATACGAGTTTTTATATCACGTAATGATGCCACAGGTTCTCACCACCCTTTTTCAAAGAATGTCCAGCAGAGAGCACCTAGATATTTCCAGGCACTTTCTGCTTTCCTAATGTCAGACCCCTATAATAGAGAAATTCTATTTTTCAGATGCCGCGAATGTTTTCTTGAATTCATTGATGGCAGCACCCATATCGTCATCTGCAGGAAGATCCTTTGTTGTAACGATATGGTCTAACAAATCTTTGCGGTTATGGTCTAACCATGCATGTAGCTCAGATTCGAAACGACGAATATCATGTACAGGAATATCATCTAGGAAGCCGCGAGTAAGTGCGTAAAGAATCGCAACTTGCTTCTCAACTTTTAACGGCTTGTTTAGATCCTGCTTAAGAACCTCAACTGTACGGGCACCACGGTTTAATTTCGCTTGTGTTGCTTTATCAAGGTCAGAACCGAATTGGGCAAATGATTCTAGCTCACGGTAAGAAGCAAGGTCAAGACGCAGTGTACCTGCAACCTTTTTCATCGCTTTGATTTGTGCGGATCCACCTACACGTGATACAGAAAGACCTGCGTTGATCGCCGGACGTACACCGGAGAAGAATAGATCTGACTGTAAGAAGATTTGTCCATCAGTAATGGAAATAACGTTTGTTGGGATATAAGCAGAAACGTCACCTGCTTGAGTTTCGATAAATGGCAATGCTGTGATTGAACCAGCACCTTTTGCATCACTTAATTTAGCAGCACGCTCTAACAGACGGCTGTGCAAGTAGAATACATCCCCTGGATACGCTTCACGACCTGGAGGACGGCGTAATAATAAGGAGAGCTCACGGTAAGCAGATGCTTGTTTCGTTAAGTCATCATACACAACAAGAACGTGCTTGCCGTTGTACATGAACTCTTCACCCATTGTTACCCCAGCATAAGGAGCTAAGAATAATAATGGAGCAGGCTGTGATGCAGAAGCTGTTACAACGATTGTGTAATCTAATGCACCGTTTCTGCGAAGCATTTCTACTGCATTACGAACAGTAGATTCCTTTTGTCCGATTGCCACATAGATACAAACCATGTTTTGGTCTCTTTGGTTAAGGATTGTATCGATTGCAACAGATGTTTTTCCAGTTTGACGGTCACCGATGATTAGCTCACGTTGTCCGCGTCCGATTGGCACTAATGCGTCAATCGCTTTAATTCCCGTTTGAAGCGGCTCGTGTACGGATTTACGATCCATAACACCAGGAGCATTAGCTTCAATAGGACGAGTTTTCGTTGTGTTAATTGGACCCATGCCATCGACAGGCTGTCCAAGTGGATTTACCACGCGTCCGATTAGTTCTTCTCCAACCGGAACCTCCATGATGCGTCCTGTACGGCGTACTTCATCGCCTTCACGAATTTCTGTGAAAGGTCCAAGAATAATGATACCGACGTTATTTTCTTCAAGGTTTTGTGCCATACCCATAACGCCGTTTGAAAATTCAACAAGTTCTCCAGCCATGACATTGTCGAGGCCATGAGCACGAGCGATACCGTCACCCACAGAGATAACCGTACCTACATCACTCACTTGAATTTCCGACTGATAGTTTTCGATTTGCTTTTTTATCAGCGCACTGATTTCTTCAGCTTTGATGCTCATGAGTTTCACCCCTATCTACGAATCTTAGCCTAATAATTGACGTTCTAGACGATCTAGCTTACCGCGCAGGCTGCCGTCGAAAATCCGGTTTCCGATTCGAAGCTTGATGCCGCCGAGTAAATTAGAATCTATAATATTTTCAATACGAAGTGATTTCTTTCCAACCCTAGCTGCAAAAGATGCAGATAAAGCTTCTTTTTCAGCCCCAGATAACGGGCGAATGGAATAAACAGTCGCGTCTGCAATGCCTCTTTCGTCATTTGCAAGACTAATAAAATAATCAGCCACATCGGAAATATGATCTTCACGATGGCGTTCTACTAAAATCATCAGCGTATTTAATACATAAATGTTCAATGATGCAAAAGCATCTTTAATCATCTCTTTTTTCTTCTCCATTGGAAGCTTAGGAGATTTTAAAACCGCTTTTAAGTCCGAGTTATGGTTTACTACTTTCCTAACTACACGAAGCTCTTCTTCTATTTGATCAAGAAGCTGGTGTTCATTTGCAAGCCGGAAAAGAGCCAACGCGTAGCGTTTTGCTACTGTGGAGCCTATCATCGCACTTCTCCTGCCTCTTGAATGTATTCATTAATTAGCTTATCTTGGTCTTCCGTGCTTAGTTCCTTCTCAATCACTTTAGATGCAATTAAGACAGACAGAGAAGCTACCTGTTCGCGAATAGCTGCAACTGCTTTTTCTTTTTGCTGCTCGATTTCAAGCTTAGCAGATTCCTTAATACGATCGGATTCAGTACGAGCTGCCGTAATGATTTCTTCACGCTGCAAGTCACCTTGCTTCTTAGCGCTTTCAATTAGACCTTGCGCTTCTTCACGAGCTTGTTTAAGCAGATTTCTTTGTTCTTCTAAAAGCTTCTTCGCTTCTTGACGGCTTTGTTCAGCTGCTTCAATCTCACCTGCTACATGCTCTTCACGCTGCTTCATGATGCCCATTAAAGGACCCCAGGCAAACTTCTTAAGCAGAGCCATTAAAACGATAAACATCACAAGCTGGAATAAAATATCTCCGCCGTTAAAAGCAACTCCTAATACTAAACTGCTATTTAACACCTTCGATTCACTCCCTTCAAGAGTCTCTCAAGTTTCTGTGTATATGAAAACGAATTTTTCAGGAATATTGACATAAAGGAAAGGCGAAGGTTCTCATAGAATGATCTTCGCCATTTTGGAACATTTTAACTCGTTATTAGCCACCAATAACCATGAACGCGATAACTACCGCGATGATAGGAATCGCCTCTACTAACGCAACCCCGATGAACATTGTTGTTTGAAGCATACCGCGTGCTTCTGGCTGACGAGCGATACCTTCTACTGTTCTTGAAACGATAAGACCGTTACCGATACCGGCACCTAGTGCTGCTAAACCGATTGCGATTGCTGCTGCTATAAGACCCATTATTAAGTTCCTCCTTAAAATTGTATAAATATTTTTTTGTTTATTTGTGTTTGTTCATATGATGAACAGGTATATATATTAATGGTCCGAGCTCACTTTGTGAGCTAAATAAACCATTGTTAACATTGTAAAGATAAATGCCTGAATGGCGCCAATGAAAACAGAGAACCCTTGCCAAGCAAGCGTTGGGATGATGGCTCCAATATGACCCCAAAATCCGGTTGCCAGACCTCCAGCAAGAAGCCCAAGCAAAATTTCACCCGCAAAAATGTTACCATAAAGACGCAAACCAAGTGTCAAGGTATTGGCAAATTCCTCAATAATTTTAAGAGGAAATAAAAACGGCATCGGTCTTACAAAATCACGTCCGTATTCCTTAATACCCTTGATTTTAATGCCATAATAATGTGAAAGGGCAACAACCATCGTTGCTAAAGTTAGGGTAATAACCGGATCAGCTGTAGGTGATTTCCACCATAAATAATCATTAATGACAACTGAAAACGGAAGCCCTAAAAAGTTGGATATAGCGATATACATAAGTAAAGTAATTCCTAATATATGGAATCTACCGCCAGTTTTCCAATCCATCGTACTATTGACAATTCCTTTGACAAAATCCATGATCCACTCGAAGAAGTTCTGCATTCCGGTTGGTTTCATGGCTAAACGACGGGTGGAAAGAAGTGCAATGATGAATACAACAGCACTTGCAATTGTGATCATCAAAACGTTTGCCAAGTTAAATGATAAGCCCATAAACTCACCTATAGGAGCTTCATGATGCATATGTGTTTCACCTCTCTTCCCCACTATTTACGTAAATGAAAAGATTGAATAAAATAATCTATCATAATGACAATATAGGCTGTCATTAATCCAAAAACTACGCTAATCAGGTGCAGATTTTCCGGATACTTCATCGCGATCATCACCGCTAAAACGGCCGATGCCATCCTGGAAACCATCCCTAAGGAACGCACCTTTCCTCCCTTTTCCACCGCTTGTCCGAACTTATCAACCCTTCTCGCCATCTGCCACAAATTAAATAAGCTTAAGGATGTTCCTAAGATAAGCCCTAGGAAAATAGATTGATAAGAGGTAAATCCCCAGCCAAGAACATAAATGGACAACAGTAAAAATATGTATTTTCGTTGCCTGATGAACATCAGTTTAAATTCCGGCATGGTCTTTTATTCTCCTGTGAAAAAATGTTGGATTAATCTAGTCATAGCAAAAATTCCTGTTGCTAAGCCGAGAAATAATCCTATAATAAGGAATAGCGGTTCAGTATCTGCCTTACTGTCTAGCCATCTTCCTACAAAAATACCAATTAAGACAGACCCGACTAATTGTGAAAGAATAGCAGAAATTAAACCCATTGCGATAAATGGACTGCGATTTTTTTGACGCATGAAAACGCATCCTCTCCGTATAAGAGAACGGTAAGCGAATCACTAAAAAAGTCAATAATAACGGGATCCATGACTGCTTTTTCATTTTGAAAACCCTGCCATTTACACCCTTTGTAAGCATACAATAGGCACTTGTCAATGTCAATGTGTTTGTAGTGAAAAAAGTCACATTGAAAATGATGGAAATATGGTATGTTCACACAATTATCATAATTTATTTTCGCGAAATCTATTGAAAAATGAGCGCAGTTTTGCTACGCTCATTTTTTAGCTATTTTTTTTTGGCTATTTTGTTCAACCAATTGTCCATTCTGCTGTATGAAAAGATATGACTCAATGGAATCTTCTTTTCCCGCCTTTTTGGCAAAAACTTTGATAATATATAACCCCGGGTCCGGAAGCTGTCGACTGTCGATTTCCTGTAAAAGCTGCCCTTTTCCAACGTTCCTTTTCCAGTCTAAAAATCCAATAAAGCGAAGACTTTCTGCTTCAAACATTGCAATCCCGAACTCCTCCGCTCCTCCTGGCAAATACACTTCATAGCGATACACGTCCTTTTTATCCCCTTTTCCTAAACCAAATCCCATCACCCGCGGATAATTAGGTTCCTCAAGGACATAAAGATATGGCAGGTTGATTGTTTGTGAACCCGCATTTAATATAATATTGCCATCATATATCTTTTTGTTTAGCAGCTCCGGATCTACAGAAAGCTTGACTTCCACTCTCTTTTTCTCACCTGGCTTTAAAAAGAAGGATAAAGGAAATTTCCAGCTCAGGCCATTTTCGGCAGGCGGGATAGAAAATGAATAGGATTGACCTTTTGTGCCGATATTTTTGATGGTCACATAGCTTGAGTGCTCATGCAGGCTGTCAGCGAGTTGAAACTTCCCGAATTGAAGGGATCCAGGCGTAGCCAGCGTATTGGTCTTTAGTGCCCGTTCGATTTGAATTCTCCCGGAGCCTTGCTCGAATGTCCGGTACAGCTTTCCTTTTTGATTGAAAATGGGTTTTGCGGTATTCATAAGAGCAGCTTTAATTTCCTCAGGCCCCCAGTCTGGATGGGCTTGCTTAATTAATGCACAGGCTCCCGCTACATGAGGCGCTGCCATACTTGTACCTTGTAAAGGCAAATACCCGCCAGGTACAGTGCTGTTAATCGCGACCCCTGGCGCAACCACATCAGGTTTTATTTCCCATGTGGAGGTCACAGGACCGCGGGAGCTAAAGTCAGCAAGAATATCCTTTTCCTCTATAATATGGGTTCTGGCAAATACTTTGTTTTTGGCTATTTCTTTTTTTACTTTTTCACCGTTCTCTTTTGACAGGGCCGTGACAGGAATCGAAACATCCGTCTCTAAGTTGCCAAAAAAGGCACCTTTCGTATTATTGTAAATAATGACAGCAACGGCACCTGCTTCATAAGCATTTATCGCTTTTTCTGTAAAAGTAAGTTCCCCTCTTTCCAGGAGCACAATTT
The DNA here is from genome assembly GCF_036965085.1 of Bacillus sp. JJ1532. Classification (NCBI taxonomy): domain Bacteria; kingdom Bacillati; phylum Bacillota; class Bacilli; order Caryophanales; family Bacillaceae; genus Bacillus; species Bacillus sp. JJ1532. The sequence goes on along the minus strand of NZ_JBALOW010000024.1, from coordinate 39,439 downwards.
TACCCTTTGCCTCCTTTAATTCTTCCTTTTTCCCTAATCCTGCTTTGATGATTTCATAGGATTTATTAAAATCCCACTCTTCAGATCCTTGAAGAGGCTCGAGTCTTAACCTCTGGCCGGCAATATCTATATATGGAATGTTTAAGGTAGGGGTTGAAGCACCGACTGAGATTGCTTTGGAGGCTGTGCCGGGCGAACCGACTGTCCAGCTATTCGGGCCCGAATTTCCCGAAGACGTTACAGCCGTTATCCCCTTTTCCACTGCTTTATTTAAAGCTAGGCTTATCGGAAGATCAGGACCGTTCACATTATTTCCGAGCGATAAGTTTAAAACATCCACCTTATCCTTTATTGCACGATCAATGGCTGCTATCACCTGCTCGGTGGTTCCGCTCCCCCCTGGCCCAAGTGCCCGGTAGGCAATAATGGTGGCTTCCGGCGCAACCCCGCGAATTTTTCCGTTTGCGGCAATGATCCCCGCAACATGCGTCCCATGGAGGGTGCCCTCCCCTTGTGAAGACAGAGTTTCCATCGGATCGTCATCCCCATCAACTAAATCAAAACCGCCCCCATAATTGACCCTTAAGTCCGGGTGCGTATAATCGATCCCTGTGTCAATGACGCCAACCTTTACGCCTTTTCCCGTTAATCGCTGATTCTTGGCATCAAATAAGCCCCTGACCTCTTCTCCTCCAATCATTTTCACACTTTCGTCCGCATGAACCTTATACGTATGAACTGGTGAAGCCATTTTTGCACCAGCTATCTTAGAAAGCTGATCAATATCCGCCTGCATGCCTTTTACCGAAAACCCGTGAAAAGCGTATTTGTAAATATGCCGTAATTCCATCTTGGGTATTGATTGGATGAGCTTTTTGATTTCCTGCTCGCTTTTTTCTTTTTCCAGAATGATGATGGATACCTTTTTGTCCTGTGAAGATTCCATTGGGATGGGAGGGTGATGCAGTGTTTGTGCATATGCGGTTGATTGGAACAATAGCATGAACATGAGAGGTAAGAAAATGTTTTGTTTTTTCATATGACCATCACCCTTTTTTCATAGGGTTTTCTTTATAGAGGGGAAATATGCGGGGGATTGTTGGGAGTTTGGTGAGGGATAAGTATTTTTCTCGAGACTTCAACAAAACTCTTGCATTGAACACTCCTATGTTAGTGTTTTTCTAATAAAAAACTGGCCCTTTATCAGGACCAGTTTAATCACTATTAATATGGCTTATATTCTTCTGGACGATCGGATAAAATTCTTGATCCAGCCCCATCGCCAAACAAATTTACGGCCTCTTCCATTTTACAATAGGCAATTTAATAGCACATCTTCAAAAAGAAGCCTTACTTCGTTCCAAACAATCGATCTCCCGCATCCCCTAGTCCAGGAACGATATAGCCGTGGTCATTTAACTTTTCATCAAGGGCCGCGATATAAATATCTACATCCGGGTGAGCTTGTTGAAGCGCCTCGACTCCTTCTGGTGCCGCAACTAGGCACATGAATTTAATATGGGTTGCGCCACGCTTTTTCAAGGAATTTATGGCTTCAATAGCGGACCCGCCTGTCGCAAGCATTGGGTCGATGACGATGAAGTCTCTTTCTTCCACATCGCTAGGCAGTTTCACATAATACTCTACCGGCTGCAATGTTTTTGGGTCGCGGTATAACCCAACATGGCCGACCTTTGCAGCAGGGATTAGCTTTAAGATTCCATCGACCATTCCAATTCCTGCACGAAGAATAGGGATGATCCCAATCTTTTTCCCAGATAGGACCTTTGATTTTGTCATGCTAATCGGCGTCTCGATTTCAACCTCTTCTAATGACATATCTCTCGTAATTTCAAACGCCATTAAAGTGGCAACTTCATCAACAAGCTCGCGGAAATCCTTCGTCCCTGTAGATTTGTCGCGAATGTATGTAAGTTTATGCTGGATTAGTGGATGATCAAATACGTATACTTTTGCCATGTAAAAATCTCTCCTTTTTTTATTTTAGACATGCTCCTATAAATGAAGAATCTTCCTTACAACCTCCCGAAAAAATCTTTCCATTTCTCCAATAGGGTTAGCAACAATAAGGAAGCTATTCTATCTTCGACATTTTTCTTCATCTTGCACTTCGTCTAATTTTACAGAAAAACTTTTCACACGGCAACTTTGATTCTAAATTGTTATGGAACTTTCATAATATGAGTAGAATCAATCGGGGATTAGCAGGTTTTTGAAATTGGCTGACAAAGTAACGAATCTGCTGATAATCTTTCTTTTTGCTGAAAAAGCAGCCAATCTTGGTGATAAACTATCATAATGGGCTAAAAAAATCCGTTTCAACCGCTTTCCCCTTGGATTTAATCACCAAAAAAGGCCAGACCCTTTCTAATAGGATCTGACCCGTGCTTTTATAGATTAATATTCAGGATATAATGTAAAGTTGCTTGTTAAGGCTTCGACACGATTTCTAGCTTCTTCAAGCTTGCCTTCGTCTTCGTGGTTTTTCAGTGTAAGAGCAATAATGGATGCAATCTCTTGCATTTCTTTTTCCCCGAATCCGCGAGATGTTACGGCAGCTGTACCGATGCGTATACCGCTAGTTACGAATGGGCTCTCTGGATCGAATGGAATTGTATTCTTGTTCACAGTGATGCCGATTTCATCAAGAACATGTTCAGCAATTTTTCCTGTTAGGCCTAGTGAACGCAAATCAATTAGCAATAAATGATTGTCTGTTCCGCCAGAAACAAGGTTGATTCCTTCTTTTTGAAGAGATTCCCCAAGAAGCTTCGCATTAGAAATGATATTGCCTGCATATGTTTTAAAGTCATCCTGAAGCGCTTCGCCAAATGAAACAGCTTTCGCCGCAATCACATGCATTAATGGACCGCCTTGAATGCCAGGGAAGATGGATTTATCAATTTTCTTCGCGTATTCTTCTTTACAAAGAATCATACCGCCGCGTGGGCCGCGAAGAGTTTTATGAGTAGTTGTCGTAACAAAATCTGCATAAGGAACTGGATTTTGATGTAAGCCAGCTGCTACAAGACCAGCGATGTGAGCCATATCCACCATTAAAATAGCTCCCACTTCATCAGCGATTTCACGGAAACGTTTAAAATCAATCGCACGTGGATAAGCACTTGCACCCGCAACGATTAGCTTCGGTTTGTGTTCGCGTGCTTTTTCAAGAACCACATCATAATCGATCATTTGAGTCTTTTCGTCAACACCATACTCAACAAAATTGTATAGAACTCCACTGAAGTTTACAGGGCTGCCATGTGTTAAGTGACCGCCATGAGATAGATTCATACCAAGAACCGTATCGCCTGGCTCTAAAATAGTGAAGTAAACTGCCATGTTCGCTTGGGCACCAGAGTGTGGCTGTACATTCACATGCTCAGCTCCGAAAATTTCCTTCGCACGGTCACGAGCTAAATTCTCCACAACATCAACATGCTCGCATCCGCCATAATAGCGGCGGCCTGGATAGCCTTCTGCATATTTATTTGTTAGCACAGATCCTTGTGCTTCCATAACTGCTTCACTCACAAAGTTCTCAGAAGCGATTAATTCAATTTTTGATCTTTGTCGTCCTAACTCATCTTGAATGGATTTGAAAACTAGCTCATCTTGCTTTGATAAATGCTTCATCTAGTAGGCCTCCCTTTTCCTTCATCTATTTTCAAAAAAATATATACACTCTACCATTTTTGAAAATTCTATTATATATTATCATGTTTTGTTTGTGAAAAGAAGATTATATATTCTTTAGCGATTTAAAAAGGGAAAGCCCTGCATGATGCAAGACTTTCCATTTTAAAGAACCCACAATACCCTTATTGGCATGATTCATTTTCCGCTTTTCTCTCGTATACCGCTCTTGCGCCGCCGATCAGCTTCGGTCTCGTTTTAGCTAATGTTACATGCGCATCACCAACCGATTTCTGAGCAGTTCTAATTGGAACAGCCACATGCTTCATATGCATGCCGATGAAAGTATCGCCGATATCGATTCCCGCATCCGCCTTAATATGCTCGACCATAACCGGATCCTCGAAATGCTCAAACGCATACGTTGCCATAGCTCCGCCAGCCGTACGAACCGGAACCACGGTTACTTCATCAAGACTATTCCGCTCCGCTGTTTGCCTCTCGATAACTAAAGCGCGGTTCAAATGTTCACAGCATTGAAAGGCGAGAGCCACACCCGTTTTTTCACTAAAGCTTTTTAGTTTTGAAAAAATCATTTCGGCTACCTGTTCAGTGCCAGCTGTTCCGATTTTCTTCCCTGCCACCTCACTTGTGCTGCAGCCTATCACTAAAATATGCCGCTGATCAAGGGACACTTGCTCACCAAAATCTTGAATAATATCTGTTAGCTGCTTTTCCCAAACATGAATCAATTCCGTCATAAAAAGCTCACCCTTTCGGAAGCTTCGTTTTTTATTTTTGATAAAACAGGCCTTAACCTCAGCTGTTGAATGTTTTGGACAGGTTTCAGCGTTTTTCCAAGAACCTGTCCAATAAATCAAGGTTCTTGGACAGCTTTCTATGTTTTACCGAGAACCTGTCCAATAAATCAGGTTTCATGGACAGCTTTCTATGTTTTTCCGAGAACCTGTCCAACAAATCAACATTCTTGGACAGCTTTCTATCCTTTTCCAAGAACCTGTCCAACAAATCAAGGTTCTTGGACAGCTTTCTATGTTTTTCCGAAAACCTGTCCAACAAATCAAGGTTCTTGGACAGCTTTCTATGTTTTTCCGAAAACCTGTCCAATAAATCGAGTTTCATGGACAGGTTTCAATGATTCCTCCGAGACCCTGTCCAACAAGTCAAGCTTTCTGGACAGGTTTCAGCGTTTTCCAGAGAACCTGTCCAATAACCGGAAGCTTCACCTTATTTATTTTCGTAATCCCTAATTTTTCCAACGCGGTTTTCGTGGCGTCCGCCTTCGTATTCCGTTGTCAGCCATACCTTCGCAATTTCACGTGCCAGCCCTGGACCAATGACGCGTTCCCCCATTGCCAGCATATTGCTGTCATTATGTTCACGTGTTGCCTTCGCACTGAAGGTATCATGAACGAGTGCACAGCGGATGCCCTTCACCTTATTTGCTGCAATGCTCATCCCGATTCCAGTTCCGCAAACAAGAATCCCTTTATCAAACTCACCTTTCGCTACCTTTTCAGCAACAGGCAATGCATAATCCGGATAATCCACAGATGTTTCGCAATCACAGCCAAAGTCCTCAAATTCAATGCCCATTTCTGTCATGAGCCCTTTAATTTCCTCGCGAATTTGAATGCCGCCATGATCTGATGCAATTGCTACCTTCATATATAATCCTCCTATTTATCAGAAACACTAATTTTTTTAAGTATACTGTTATTTTGACATAAGAAATGAGAAGTGTGCAAGGGGACGATTTTGTGGGAGTAGTTAAAAAGAGAGCCCTCCTGAAACAGAAGACTCTCCACTACTAAATTTGAAATCTCGTAATTGTATTCTTTAATTTTTCTGCTTGTTCCTTTAGTTCATTGGCTAGATTTTCGACATTCGACATGACTTCGTTTTGCTGGTCTGTGGCTGTCGCCACTTCCTGAGCACCTGCAGAGGTTTCTTCCGCAATCGCTGCGACCTCTTGAGATTGTGTGGATGTATGTTGAATGCTTTCCATTTGGCGGTCGACCAAATCGGTAATGGCTGACACGAAGGAAGCCATTTCGTTGACGGTTTTCGTCATTTCCTCAATAACTATATTCGTTTCTGTTCCCTTTTTCGCTTCATTGTTAGCGGTCTCGACTTGCTCAGAAATTTGCTTAACGACATTTTGAACCTCAGCTTGGATATTCGAAATTAATTCAGAAATTCCTTGAACCGCGGTTGCACTTTCGTCAGCTAACTTTCTTACTTCCTCCGCGACAACGGCAAATCCTTTCCCATGCTCCCCGGCACGCGCTGCTTCAATGGAAGCATTTAGGGCAAGCAGATTCGTCTGAGCGGCAATGTCACCGACAAGCTGAATAATCTGCTCTACTTTTCTAGCATTCTCCTCTAAACGAATAACCGTTTGCAGAGATTCCTGATTTTCATTGGCAAGCTTTTCAATGCCTGATACGAGAGAATGAATCACCTTTTTCGAATCATGAAGATCCTGAACCATTTCACTCGAAACGGATACAGAAGCTCTCGCTTTCTCTTGAACCTCTTCCGCGATGCTAATTACATCTTCAACTAGTTCCGCAGTAGACTGAATCGCAATCGCTGAATTGTCAGCCCCAAGTGAGATTTCATTGATCGTTCGAGCAATGGAATTAGCTTGCTCTGCCGCATAAGAGGATTCCTTGGAAATCGCGATTACCTTATCATTTGTTTCGCGAAAGTTCTCATCAATTTTTTGAACCATTTCCCTTAAATTCGCAAGCATGTCATTAAAGGCAACCCCAAGTGAGCGAATTTCATCATCAGATTTCGCTAACTCCACATCCTCTTGAATATCCCCTTGCGCAGCTTTTAATGCCATTTTCTCTAGCTTTTGTAATGGCTTTATAATGAAGCCCGCAGCAAAAAAGGCCAAAATCGCCGACCAAATAATGCCTAAACTTAATGTAATAACGCTGAAAAGGACCTCATTAAAAGGCAATGAATTTTTGATCATTGGGTATAGGAAATAAATAAAGAATGCACTTGTTGAATACGTAATGATGGCTAAAATTGTAATAAAACATACAAGTTTCTTTCTCAACCCAAATTTGTATCTTTGCTTTTCCCCCATTATGCTCCCCCTGAAAAAAATATTTGCTTTATAATTTTTTTATTATTTCCGATAAAGCTATTTTCATCTCATCGAAGGTTTTTCGATACATTTCAACGGGACCCCCGAAAGGATCTATGATATCCAGGTCCCCATCATTTCCGGCAAATTCCTTCAACGTAAATGTTTTTCCCGAGGCATTTGGAAACATCCGAGTGACTGCGGCCTTATGGCTTTCCGTCATGGTCAAAATACAGCTTGTCCAATTCACTAGGCTTTCGTTGATCATGGCAGCTTGATGATCCAAGTCGATTCCTTCTTCCGCCAGAACCGTTCGTGTATGTTCAGACGCATCGCTTCCATCTTGAGCATAAACGCCTGCAGATTTCACCTCTACACCAGAAATCCCCATATTCCTCAAAATGGCCTCAGCCATCGGGCTCCGACATGTGTTCCCCGTGCACACAAATAAAATTCGAGTCATAGCTGCGCCTCCTTTCATTCCATTATAAGCCAAAGTTCCCAGATTCAATAGTATTGTATGTGAAAAATTTTTATAATAATTAGAAAAACCATACATTGAACGGGGCTATGTTAGCTTTTTGCGTCTTCACCCCTCAATACGCTTACATTGAATGACCCTATGTTAGTGTTTTGAGACTTCATCCCTCCAAACACTTACATAGAACACTCCTATGTTAGCTTTTTTTCGCTTTATCCATCTAAACACTTACATTGAACGGACTAATGTAAGCCTTTCTCGACTTTATCCTTCCAAACGCTTACAATGGAAAATCTTTTTTGGGAGACAACAAATAAGAAAGGATAGTCACCATCCTTTCCGAAAAGATTGTTTATCAAATCCGTACGAATCCGCAGCGCTGCTCTCTACCCCAATAGCAGCTTAATCCCAAACGCAAAAAGAATGCTTCCGCCAAGGGCTTCACTATAAGTGCCGAGCCAACCCTGGACCTTTCTGCCTATGAGCAGGCCGAGCCACGTTAGGACGGTAGCGGTTACGCCGAAGCTTGTCAAAACTAACAACGTTTTGGCCCCGTAAATTCCTAGGGTTAAGCTAACAGAAAAGCTGTCTAAGCTAACACTGAAACCAAAGAGCATTAAGCCTAGTCCCACTGGCGTAATCATGCTGCTTTTTTCCTTCTGGAATCCTGACCAGACCATTTGTATACCTAATATGAGCAGGAGCCCGCCGCCGACATAGGTGGCAATGGCACCGAATTTTTCTGATAACAATCTCCCTGCAATTATTCCAAAGAGAGGCATCCAAACATGGAAAAAGCCGATGGTCATTCCAATTTTGAATATTTGTCTAAGGCGGAGATTATACATGCCCATCCCCAAGCCCACTGAAAAAGCATCCATAGCTAGAGCGAATGCCATAATCGTAAGTGTTAGTATTTCTCCGAATAAATCTACCATCATTTCTCCTCCTTGGACTTGCTATTCCAACATATGCACGTCCAAGAGGATTTAGAATCGAAAAGCGATAAAAGGTTGGGAATCCTCCTCAATAACGAGGGTCCTGACCATAGCTTCCTAAAAAAAGCGGGACTAGTAACCCGTATCAGCGAACAATAGGTCAGTTCCCCAAACCAAAATGGACCGAGTGACCCAACCTAGCGAGGGGTTAGGCCACATCCCCCGGGGAAAAATAGACCCCATGACCTCAAAAAAATGAGACGAGGTCCTATCCCCCATCCCATTAAATTACGCGATGCCCCGCTGCCTTCAAAAGGCGGTTCATGACAGCAACGCCGACTCCTTCATTCGGGAACATTTCGCTATAGATAATATCTGCGTTTGTATTGTTGAATTTCCTTAATGCTTCATATAAATAGCTCGCAACGGTTTCAAGATTTTCCCGTTGTCCACAAGGTACGACATAGTCCGCTTGATAGAAGGCTTGGTTTTCCACAGTTGTTAACACCCCAACGGTCAACCCCTCCTCCTTCTTCTTATCCACAAGCGTCTGGATAAACTCTCTTGATCCATCCACTAAATATAGTGGTGCATCTGGAGCATAGTGGCGGTATTTCATTCCCGGAGATTTCGGCGCCTGACCTGCATCCAGGAGCGCTGCATCAACGGACACTTCACCAATCACGGCTTCTATCTGTTCCTTTGTCACTGCACCCGGCCGCAAAATAACGGGGATTTCTTCTGTGCAATCCAATACGGTCGATTCCACACCCACACCCGTTTGACCACCGTCCACAATTCCCGCAATCTTCCCGTTTAGGTCCTCCCACACATGCTCAGCGGCTGTCGGACTTGGCTTTCCTGAGCGGTTTGCACTCGGTGCGGCAATCGGAAGGCCCGATCTCTTTAGGATGGCTAACGCAACAGGATGATCCGGCATACGAACAGCAACTGTGGATAACCCTGCTGTCGCCTGATCTGAAAGCATTCCCTCTTTCTTTTTAAAAATAAGGGTAAGCGGACCTGGCCAGAATTCCTTTATCAACAGCTTAGCCTGATCTGATATGTCCTCCGCAAAATCATTAAGCTGTTGGTCCTCCGCAATGTGGATAATCAGTGGATTATCACTCGGTCTTCCTTTAGCTGCAAAAATTTTCGCTACAGCCTCGCTATTTTCCGCGTTTCCACCTAAGCCGTAAACCGTTTCTGTCGGGAATGCTACCACTTCATTATTTTTTAAAAGGTCAGCAGCCTGTGCGATTTGTGGATAACTTTCGAGATCATCCACATATTTATCCACTGACCATCTTTTCGTATTCATAATGCTCCACCTTCTTTTGGCACCTTAATATCGTAAAAAAAATCCTTTGTTTACTTGTTTTATATGTTAATTACTTTTGAAAGTATAAAAGAAGATGGAGGATAACTCAAGTATTATCCACAATTTGTGGATAGATAACTCGAATTTGTGCATAACTTCGCCAATATATCCACATTTTACAGGGATAATGTCAAAAAGAATGAGTTGTCCACAGTTAAAATATGTTTTACATGGTCGGATTCATAGAGCTCCTGTGGCAAACTCAGCTTATTCACTTCTTTAAAACCTAGCAGCTGAAAAAAGGCCAGCGAGTTTTTTTTATTGGAGGAGAGGTAAAGAGATTGCAACTTCCTGTCTCTTGCTAACATTAGGATCTGCTCGAAAAGGACGAACAATTCGTTTTCAGACATATCCTTTGTCATGGCAAGGGAACGGAGCAACCCTATTGTCCCTAATGGCTCAATCCCAAGCGTTGCTTTCACATTCCCCTGATCATTTTCCATGATTAAAAAATAATCGATGGATTCCGCTAGTCCATCTGTATTAAGTTTCGCCTCTGCCAAAAAACTTGTTAATCTCTCAACATCCTCCGCCACTGCACATCTTATGAAAGCAGCCATCGTTCCACCTCGTTCATCATATTCTATTATTGAACTACTCACCACTTAACACCCCTTAAGGGTTGATTGAAGTGGGAGATTCCTAAGAACACCAGCGTAACCGCTAGTTATTGATTAGGCGATCCCCGCAGTCCCTGCGGTTAGAAGTCTTATTGCTTCATTTTTTAGATTCAAACTTGCGTTAATATCTCGATCGTGGTGGGCATTGCACTCTGGGCACTTCCATTTACGCAATCCGAGATTTTTAACGTCTTTATTTTGAAAGTGACAATTTGAACAAAGTTGACTTGAAGCAAAGTTTTTGGCAACGGTTACGATTTGTTTTCCATACCATTTCGCCTTGTATTCAATCATGGTTTTAAATTTTGACCAAGATACTTCGCTTATGGCTTTGGCAAGATGACCATTTTTAAGCATGTTATTTACCGACAAATTCTCCATTCCGATTATGTCGTGGTTTTTGACAATGTCAGTGGAGATTTTATCTAAGTAATCCTTTCGTGTGTTTGTAATTTTTTCATGGATTCGTGCTACTTTGGATTTTGCCTTGTACCAATTAGCTCCGCCTATCGTTCGTCTGCTCATAATTTGTTGGGCTTTAGCTAGCTTTTCTTCTAAGGTGCGGAAAAATTGTGGATTGGGGTAGATTGTTCCATTAGATAGTATGGCAAAATCTTTGATGCCAATATCAATGCCAATAGCAGAGTTTGTTTTTGGCAGTTCTGTCACTTCGGTTTCAGTTGCCAAAGAAACAAAAAATTTTCCCGAAAGATTACGTCTAATTGTTACACTGATAATGCGACCTTCGACTTCACGACTTTTAGCAAGCTTAACAAAACCAAGTTTTGGCAACTTGATTTTGTTGTCAACGATTGTAATATTACCGTTAGTATGCTTGGTTGTGTATGCTTGAACAGGATTCTTTTTAGACTTAAAGCGAGGATACTTATTTTGCTTTTTGTAGTAGCGATCATAAGAAACTGCTAAGTTTTCAACTGATTTTTGCAAAGCAATACTATCTACTTCTTTTAAAAATGGATAATGCTTTTTAAGTTCAGGAAGTAATTTTACCGTTTTGTATTTATTTAGGTATTCGCCTTTCCAATTATTAATTGGAAATTGCCCATTCTGCTTCATTTCTTCAACAACGTACCAATAAGCGTCTTTTTCTTTTTGTTTGCCTAGAAAGAAATTGAACACAAATCTCGAACAACCAATAGTTTTGTTAATGAGTTCAGTCTGTCTTTTGTTTGGATAGATACGGAACTTATAGGCTTTGTTGACAAGCAAGATATCCACCTCACCAGATAGGAACATTCGTTCCCACCTTACCATAGTAAGGGCATTTTTGCTAGCAACAACCTACATTCATCACCCACCTACTTATTAGGCTTTACCTTTCACATTCCTCGAGGTGGAAGTCTTCTTCCAGAAAAAAAATTCATCCCATTCTGTTCTATTAAGTATGTAGAAACTTACTATATTCATATGAAAAAATAGAGATAGTAGAACTATTCTTATCCGAAAATTTTCTCCCAAAGCTCAACTAAGAAAAATTTAACTTTCACAGGCTGTTCGTCCTCTTCCGTATAGACTGGAGGTGCCTTCTCTTCTTTCTCCTGCTTGTTTTCTGCAGCCGCCGCTTCTTTCGTTCCATCTTCCTCAAATCCATCACTTACCGCTACCCCATTTGAGAAATCGAGGAAGCATAGCGGCGGGAATAATACACACCACCAGTTAGCTCCTTGCGCGTCACCAAGTGAAATCAGGATTGCTTCATATTCACCTGCCGGATAAAGGAATTGCCCGTAAAGCTTCGTTGGAAAGTCTACCTTGCCGAAGTTCACCTTAACCTCTTGTTCTGATTGGTTTTCCGCTGCCACTTTTTCTGCGATTGCTTGAATTTCCGGAAGCTTGGATCGAAGTAAACTTCTTGCCTCATCAATAGAAGTTAATTCTGCTACCCATTTAGTAATTTCCTCATTCACCGCGTCTCTCACCTGACGCTTTATTACTTGATCAGCTTCTCTATCACTATTTGCTAGAATTCTTAAACGTATCGCCTCATTTGGAATGACAAGCTGATCTTCCGCCAATGTGTCACTTTGTGGCATATATAAACTTAAAATAGTTCCAATACATAAGATTATTATATATAAATTTACCGCTGTTTTTGTTTTCATATTCTCCACGCCCCTTCACTAACTCATTGTGGTCAAGGAGCCTAAATCTTAAACTAGTAAAATGAAAAAGTTTACTTTTAACATCAGCAAAAAATAACATTTTTCAGACACAGAAAAATGGATTGACGAATGATTGTGTGAAGACTATATTTTGTTTGATAGGGAAATGATTAACCATAGATGGGGATTCTTTCATTCTATTAAAATTTTATCTCAACCGATTTAGAAGGGATTATCCCTCGGGCCAACGACTTTTTAATTAAGCCATATAAGCCTAGCGAGCTACCGGAAGCGACCCATCAAACCCTGCTGAAAACCGGTAAAAAGGGATAAATTTTAGTGCCTGAAGAACAGAATACATAAATCAAGGAGCCCTTAGAATTTTTCTAAGGGCTTTTGATTTGGGATTGTGCTGATTTTTTGGGATAGCGTTACTCTGGGCCTTTATGGTGAGAGTTTTGGGCTTGGACTGGCAGAAACACTCACTATGGAGCCTTCATGACGAGCGTTTTGACCTTGGACTGGCAGAAACACTCACTATGGAGGCTTCATAACGAGTGTTTTGATCTTGGTTTGACAGAAACACTCACTATGAAGTCTTCATGACGAGCATTTTGGCCTTAGATTGGCAGAAACACTCACTATGAAGACTTCATGACGAGCGTTTTGATCTTGAACTGACAGAAACACTCACTATGAAGTCTTCATGACAAGCACTTTGGGCTCGAAATCAAAGAAACACTCACTACGAGAGCACCCATTTTCCTAAAATCCAACCTCCGCAAATACCATTCGGTCCTTCCCGTTAATATCATAAACCGTCTCCACTTTTGCTTGAGGAAAGGCTTGTTTTAGCAGACTAGCAACAGCTTCACTTTGACCAGCCCCTACCTCAAAACCTATTAACGCCTGTTCACGGGCAACAAGTGGGAGCTCCTCCGCTAGCCTTTTATAAATATTCAAACCATCAACTCCTGCAAACAGTGCCCGGTGCGGCTCGTGCTCGGTTACAACCTCTGACATCCATTCAATATCGCCATCCGGAATATACGGCGGGTTGGAAAGAACAATATCAAACCGCTCGCTACTCTCGATAAAGGGCTTCAGTAGATCACCTTGGATAAAGCGAACATTCGCACCAAGATGATGGGCATTTTCCTCCGCTAAAAGCAGAGTCGGTCCATAAATATCTGTCGCGGTTACAGCTAATTCAGGGTACTCAAGCTTTAACGTGACGGCAATAGCGCCGCTCCCCGTCCCGATATCCGCCAATTTAAGACCCTCCTGCATTCCAAAAAGTTTCCCGCTTCGCTGCAGCGTATGATAAACAAGTTCCTCCGTTTCCGGACGAGGAATCAGGACATCCTCATTCACTTTAAAATCCCGCCCATAAAAGGATTCGAAACCAATAATATATTGAACGGGCTTGCCCTCACTATGAAGAAGCACCGCCTTTTTAAAATCTTCGAAAACCTGCGCCTCCACCTCTTCACGCAGGCTAGCTAAAAATTTTGACCGGTCCATTCTCATATAATGCTGCAATAATATTTCTCCCGCATTGTCATCTCGATTTTTTTCTTTTAAAAAAGAAGAAGCCCACTGGAGGGCTTCATAGACTTTCATAGCTTGATTACTCATTTGATGCACTTTCCAGCTTAGCTGACTGTTCTTCAACGATTAACGCATCAATCACTTCATCCAATTTCCCTGAAAGAATTTGGTCAAGCTTTTGGATCGTTAATCCAATGCGGTGGTCTGTTACACGATTTTGCGGGAAGTTGTACGTACGGATACGCTCAGAACGGTCTCCGGTACCAACTGCGGATTTACGGGCCTGATCATACTCAGCCTGTGCTTCCCGTTGGAATTTATCATAAACACGCGCACGTAAAACTTTCATGGCTTTTTCTTTATTCTTAATTTGCGATTTTTCATCCTGGCAGGAAACAACTGTACCTGTTGGAATATGTGTTAAACGAACAGCTGACATTGTAGTGTTAACACTCTGTCCACCTGGTCCACTTGATGCAAATGTATCAACACGAACATCTTTATCATGAATTTCAATTTCAACTTCCTCTGCCTCTGGTAATACCGCAACCGTTGCCGTAGAAGTATGGATACGACCGCCAGATTCTGTTTCCGGTACACGCTGTACGCGGTGAGCGCCATTTTCAAACTTCAATTTTGAATAAGCGCCGTTTCCGTTAATCATAAAAATAATTTCCTTGTAGCCGCCTACTCCAGTTGAGTGTGTTTCAATGACTTCCGTTTTCCAGCCTTGTGTCTCAGCAAACCGGCTGTACATGCGGTATAAATCTCCGGCAAACAAGGCAGCTTCATCTCCGCCTGCTGCTCCACGAATTTCCATAATGACGTTTTTATCATCGTTCGGATCTTTCGGGATTAAAAGAATCTTTAAACGAGCTTCTAATTCCTCGACCTTATCTTCCAGCTCATCAAGCTCTTCCTTTACCATTTCACGCATTTCCGCATCTAGCTTGTCATCAAGCATGGCTTTCGCATCTTGATACTGCTCACGAACATCTTTATATTCACGATAAGCTTCAACAGTCTCTTGAATATCTGACTGTTCCTTCGAGTATTCGCGCAATTTTTTTGGATCATTAACAATTTCCGGATCACTTAAAAGCTCATTTAATCTTTCATAGCGGTCCTCTACAGATTGAAGACGATCAAACACAGCATTTCACCTCTAATTTCCATAACACTTCGGAGTATTATTTCCGAGCTATATCTATTCAATACGTTTACGCTAAAAGCAGCGATTCACGCTTATTCACCGATAAAGTCCATAACATTCTAATTATAGTATAGGTGAAAGATGAGGTCAAAAATAATTTGGAAAAAGAAATAGAAAAGGCTACCGTTTCAAGAACGATAACCTTTTTGGCTAATATTTTATGCGATATTAATCAAAGCAGTAATGGATTTTTTGGTAGGCAGAACGCATATCAATGACTTGTTTGCGAACATTCTCAACCGTATCCCGATCCTCTAGCACACTGACAATATAGTCTGCGATGATCTCCATCTCCGCTTCCTTCATGCCAAGGCGGGTAATTTCAATCGTTCCAATGCGCAAGCCGCTTGGAAAATCCCAATCCTCAGGTTTATCACTTGGAATCAGATTTTTATTCGTAATGATATTCGCTTTTGCCAGTTTATGAGCCACATCAAGCCCGCCACCGAACTGTTTCACATCCAAAATAACCTGATGGGTTTCGGTAAAACCTTTATGGGCTCCGAGTACTGTAATGCCTCGCTCATGCAATGCTTTTGCCAGAGCCTTGGCATTGGCCACAATTTGCGCCATATATTCCTTCCCAAATGCCAGGAATTCTGCTGCTGATGCCGCCAATGCTGCTACACGGTTCACTTGGTGAGTGGCAGCAAGTGCTGGGAAAATCGTATCGCAAATTGGCTTCGTTAGCTCAGGATCATTCCAGACAATAATTCCGCTCTGTGGTCCGCTGAATGTTTTTCCAGCTGAGCCTGTCATAACACAGGCACCCTCGTTTAATGGATCTTGGAATTGTCCGCCGCCGATAAGGCCTAGCTGATGGGCTCCATCGAAGAAGATTTTCCCGCCCCATTCGCTCACAATATCAGACATTTCCTTCAGCGGGAATGGGAACAGCGTCATGGACGCACCGAGCGTCACGAGCTTAGGCTTTACCTCCCTCGCCACCTTGGCAAACTCATCGATATTCACAACGAGATCAACAGGATCCATCGGAACATCGTAAATGTTCAAACCGCGAATTCCCGCAGGTCCATCGTAACGATTACTAGAATGTCCGCCAAATGGCTGAGCAATTGTTAAAATATTGTCCCCAGGCTTCGTTAACGCAGCATAAACCGTCATATTCCCGATCATACTTGCTACGAGGCGATGATCTGCGTAATTACTATTAAATACCTTTTTCAGCAATTCCACACATAATGATTCAATTTCATCTATATATTTCGTTCCGGAAAACCATCTTTGTGTTGGTCCAATATGACCCTCAGCCGCTCTTGTTCCCACTTCAGAAGCTAATAATTGCCTTACAGTTGGGCTTGTCGGCGCCTCAGGGGCCAATAAATTAAGACACTCCTGCCCTCTCCAAATGGCATTCCGGTCGACAGCATCAATAATTTCCTTCTGGATTAATCTCGCAGAAGAGCTTTTTTCAATAATATCCTTTGCCCAATCTAATACCTTTGAGTCATGAACATCATAATTTCCAGCCGTTGTGGTAAGTGAAGTCATTGCCGTTCCTCCTAAATTTGTAATCTAGTTCAATCCCTTTACAAAAAGCACAACATTCTGACTGATTATCGTATGAAAACTCAGAGCTGCATTGGAACATATTATTTAATTGGGAAATCTAAGCCCAAAACCAATATATCGCATATCGTTCAAACAGTCAATGTCATTTTTCTGATTATTTTATTTTTTCTAATATTTATTTTCAGACTTTTATGAATCACTAAAAGGTTTTATAGGACATAATATTTTGGAAAACGCCAATTCATGTCCTTTAGCTACGTTTTATAGGACACGAATTGCAAGAATTAAATTAGTATGTCCTTTAACACTGGAGCCCCCCGTTTTTGTCCTCTTGAACCAGTTAATGAACTAGAAAACTTAATCTCTTTGAAAAAAGCAAAATAAAAAGAGTATAACGGCTGTTATACTCAAAAAGTGCATCATTCACTTTATTCCGCATCTCCGACTAATAACCTTCCTAGACTCAGCCAATTTTCTTCTAACAGTGAACTGGCTAGGCTTGCATTTTTAGTTCGGCAGGCAGAAATGATTTCATCGTGCTCCGCAATCGATTTCATTCCATCAAGAGAACTAAACTTTGAAAATTCCAGTCTCCGAACCTTCGACATAATTCTTTCTAATGCCAGGCTTATTTCCTGATTCCCGGAAGCTAATAACAGAATCGCATGAAATTGGTCGTCTGCTTCCACTGCATCTAAAACATCTTTATTTTCTAATGCCCTTTTTAACTGAGCATTGCTTTCTTCCATTAGTTGAATATCTTCTTCCGTAATAGACGGTACTGCCAGACGTGCAGCTAACCCATGCAGGGCTGCAACAACGGTAAACGCGCTTTTCGCCTCCTCCAAATGAATTTCCGTAATTCGAGTTTGCGAGCCAGGCAATGATTCAACAAGGCCTTCATCCTCCAGCCTTTTGAGTGCTTCCCTCACAGGCGTTCTGCTAACACCAAACTGTGTGGCTAAATCCTTATCCATAATCCGCTGGCCAGGCTCTAATTCCAATGTCACAATGGCTTTCTTCAATGACTCATATACTTGATCTCTTAAAGCAGGGCGTGCAATCGTTTTAATTATCTTCATAAAACCAATATATCAACCTTGTATTTGTCTGTCAATTTAAGCATGACGGGCAAAGGCATCCTTATGAGTTTTTGCTTAGCTAGATTTATATCTTATCGCCGGTACCTTTAACGGTTTTTCCCTGTTGGAAACATAGCTGTGCAGAACCAATCCTGCAATGACCAATAGAATGCCGATCCAAGAAATAAACGAAGGAACAGGTGCTGATAAAATGAGCATCTCACCCGCTACGGCAAATAAAACTTCAAATGATTGCGTTGCTTCCACGGCTCCTAGCTTCTGCATATCCCCTTTTACTAAATCCGTTGCCTTGAAAAAAAGTACTGTAGCAATCACTCCAGAAAACAATGCAACTAGAAGTGATTGAAAGGTTTGTCCCGTGCTTGGCAGCCCAACAGTTGCAACTCCATATAAAGATAAAAGCAGCCAGAACGGCAGGCTTGCTAATGTCATCCCTAGCACCCGCTGATAAGCATCTAACCGATTTCCGCAAACCTCCATCATTTTCCGGTTCCCTAATGGATAGGCAAATGAGGCAATAATGACCGGCACCACCCCTAACAAGAGCATATTTCCAGAAAGATTGCTTGCTTGCTCTAGCTGCATGAATGCAACACCTAGAAGTATGATCAATGACATCGACAGACCGATAAGCGGAATTTTCCCTCTTACTTTAATAGGGCCGTTCCGTGTTTGTTTTGTTTCGAAAAATAATGGAGCGAGAAGTGAGCCCGATATGATCGTCACTTGCCATGTTCCGGCAATCAGCCATCCTGGTCCATAGGCCGCCGCAAAGCTTATAGGGGCGTAGAAAAGTCCAAATCCGATCAAACTCCATAGAAGCCAGGCGCCCGGATTCTTTTTCATTTCAATCAAAAGTGGCTTTAAATTCCTCCTGATCACGACAATAGCAATAAGAAATGGCACCATAAATATATATCGTAACGAAGCACTCCAAATCCAGCTTCCCCCTGATAGCTCCATTGATCGATTCAAAACGAATGTAAAGGCAAAAAAGAATGCTGCAAAGATACCTATTATGATCGGCCGCATGATGTTCTCTCCCCAAAATTTGAAATATTATGTTAAATTCATATAACTAATATATCGCATTTTGGTTTTTTATCAACTCTTTTTTAAAAGATTGAGGGAGATTTTTTTGTATAAATCTCGATAGTTGAAAAAACTTACGGACATACAATCCGCTATTTTCATTAAAAGACCTTATTCAAGGGGCTTTGCGGACACTAAGGACGTTATTTACATAAAAGCGCTAGAATATCACTGCTTTTTTACAAAATAAAGGAACCTCTGTCCGTATACATAAGGAATTAACCCGTTTTGTCACAGATAACGGAACTGGTGTCCGCCAAGATGACAATCCACAACAAAAAATACCCTGCTGCAACAGCAAGGCATTTTACCTTCGATCTTCTTGAATTTTTATTTCAATATGATAGCGAGGCAACGCATTTTCTAGCTTTTTTCGGAGATTAGACGCTTCCTTCGTTCTTTGGCTATCAGACAGCATGCCTTTTTTATAAGCCGTGACCCACATATCATCACCGTTTATCCATACGGGACCAGAACGGTAGCCATCTATGGCATCGATGACCTGGCGCGCTTGATTAATTTCTGACTGCTGATTTACCCTATTCGTTCCTGTCGTATTAGGAAAATTAGGATTTTGTTCATCCATTGTCCAAGCCCTCGTATTATAGTCCTGATCATCATTTCGGGTAGAAACATTTCTAAACCCATCTTGATCCTCATTCGGACCGTAAAGCTTTTCGACTCCACGATTAAAATTCGTACAGCCCGCCGTCAATACAAGAAGCATAATTAAAACAAACCATCTTTTCATCACTTACACCTCCATCTATAGCATGTCCACTATACCGGAGATTCCACCGCCCAATTTCAGCCAAAAATTCCCCTCTAAAAATTTGCCAAAGCCAGTATATCCGCCAGTTCCATCAGGATATCCGCCACTTTGAACCATATATCCGCCACCGCCTTCCCCATAAACAAAAAAAAACTGCCTGAATCCCTTCAGACAGAATTAAGTATTTTATAAAAGCTGTGTTGCCTGCTCTTCACCCAGAATTTTGGGTGACTTTGGCACTTCATGATGATGCCGGCACCGTGCTTCATATGCTTCAGAAGCACCAACCAAAATAACAGGATCATCATAGGAAGCGGGCTCCCCGTTAATTAATCTTTGCGTACGGCTGGCTGGTGAGCCGCAAACCGCACAGACCGCTTGGAGCTTAGTCACTAATTCGGCAATGGCCATAAGATCTGGCATTTGTCCGAATGGCTCGCCGCGGAAATCCTGATCGAGGCCTGCTGCAATGACACGATGGCCGCTATTCGCTAGATGCTGAATCACCTTTACAATTTCCGAGTCAAAAAATTGAACCTCATCAATAGCAATGACATCGATATCAGAGTGAATATGTTTGAAAATCTCTGTAGAATTTGAAATCGGTATAGCTGTAAAGGCTGTCCCATTATGGGAAACGACCGCTTCTTCACTATAGCGGTTATCTATTTGCGGTTTAAACACGACAATTTGCTGTTTCGCAAATTGCACTCTGCGTACCCGGCGAATCAGTTCTTCGGATTTTCCAGAGAACATGCTCCCGCAAATCACCTCTACCCATCCATGATGCTTCATGACATACATAGAAGGCCTCTCCTCCTTAAAAACAGTGCAAATTATGCTGTAAAATTGAAATAAAAAACAGGCAAGAAAGAAAACTTGCCTGTTTTGGTTTTTTTATTATTGTTGTTGCTTAATGCCGTATTTTTTGTTGAAACGGTCAACACGTCCGCCAGCTTCAGCGAATTTTTGACGACCTGTGTAGAATGGATGGCATTCAGAACAAGTTTCAACACGGATTTCCTTTTGAACAGAACCCGTTTCAAATTCATTACCACATGCACATTTAACGATTGCTTTATTGTAATTTGGATGAATTCCTGCTTTCATTCTTTTCATCTCCTTCCGCCCTGAATCATACTGAGACAGAGTTATATATTACGGGTCAAATTAGATGACCGTATAATCTAAAGCACACTGGAATTATTATAACAAGGTCAACCCCATTTTGCAATATTTGATTTCCTATATAAAGAGAGAAAAATTATCCACTAAATGTTTCCCCTTTTTCACTCTTTTCGGTGGAAATTGGGGAAGCTTATCGGCTTTGTTTCCAATTTCCCACTCTTCCTAAGAAGAATCTGGAAACTAATGACTTGTTTCCAATTTTCCCATCCAAAGAGGATCTCCTACTAGTGAGAACGCTTCGACTTCATTTCTTCTGCCAGATTTGCAAAAAAGTCTTCATTTGATTTCGTCTGTCTTAGCTTGCGCAAGAACTTCTCAGCAAAATCTGGTGAGTCTGACATGGATTTTCGAATCGCCCAAAGCATGTCCAGCTGTTCCTTCTGGATAAGAAGCTCTTCTTTACGCGTTCCGGAACGGCGGATATCAATCGCTGGGAAGATTCTTCTTTCCGCAAGTGAACGATCAAGATGAAGCTCCATATTCCCAGTCCCTTTAAATTCCTCGTAAATAACATCGTCCATTCTGGAGCCTGTATCGACAAGAGCAGTTGCTAATATGGTTAAGCTGCCGCCTTCTTCAATATTACGCGCCGCACCGAAGAAACGTTTTGGACGGTGGAAGGCTGCCGGGTCAATCCCCCCTGACAGCGTTCTGCCGCTCGGCGGAATAACAAGGTTATAGGCCCTTGCCAATCTCGTAATACTATCCATTAGGATCACAACATCGCGCTTATGCTCGACTAGGCGCATCGCACGTTCAAGGACAAGCTCCGCCACTTTAATATGATTTTCAGGAACCTCATCAAAGGTTGAGCTCACAACATCTCCCGCAACAGAGCGTTCAATATCAGTTACCTCTTCCGGGCGCTCATCAATTAAAAGGACGATAAGCTCCACTTCAGGATGGTTCGTTGTAATGCTATTAGCAATTTCTTTTAAAAGCATCGTTTTACCTGCTTTAGGCGGAGCGACAATTAAACCACGCTGTCCAAATCCAACTGGTGCCAGCACGTCCATAATTCTCGTAGAAAGATGCCTTTGCGTTGTTTCCAGCTTCATGTGGCTGTCTGGATATAACGGCGTTAAAGCAGGGAAATGCACGCGCTCCTTCGCGGTTTCCGGGTCGTCCCCATTAACAAGTTCTACTTGAAGCAAGCCAAAATACCGTTCATTCTCTTTCGGAGGACGAACTTTTCCAGAAACCTTATCCCCATTCCTTAAGTCAAAACGGCGGATTTGCGAAGCCGAAATATAAATATCCTCAGAGCTTGGTGAATAATTGATCGGCCTTAAAAATCCAAAGCCCTCTGATTGGATAATTTCCAGGACACCTTCCATAAAGAAGTATCCTTCCTTCTCTGCTCTCGCCTTTAAAATCGCAAAAATTAATTCTTTCTTTGTTAATTTGCTGTAATAAGAAACTTTATATTCACGGGCAAGCTCATAAAGCTCTTTTAACTTCATATTTTCTAAACTGGATATATTTAATCCCATAATGACACCACACTTTTATTTTTTCAAACTCTTCCCCTAAAAAATTGAAATCCGTCAACTTAAGAAACAATAAAATAAAACGGGAAAAATATGATTGAGGTAAAACTAAAACTAGTATTATATATAATTAAACTTGAGGATAAATCAAAAAAGGAGCCCATTTAATCCTACAACTTTGAAAGGTTATTTTTTTGAGGCAGCTTTATTGGAAAAACTTAAAAGCACTCCCCATAGGGGCCTGTATTAACTATATTTTATTTACAATTAGGAAACAAGTCAATTTTGGCAGGAAATAAGAGGATTCGGCCTGGCAAATTCATAGCCAGACCTTTTTATTTCTTAATCCTCTTCATTTTTAGCTTGGGAATGTGACTTCCCAATGGAATGAACTAGCATTCTGAAGATATTATCGCAGATTAACGGGCTGTAAGACCCCCACTTCAAGTAGTTGAGTAAACAAAAATTTCTAAGCGGGGGATCAACAGCCCGTAAAGACTCACTTTATCCAATGACTAGGTTTGGTTTTTTCGTTAAACTATGACGTCCTTCAATGAAACGGACTGTTCCGGATTTTGCACGCATAACAACCGTATGAGTAGACCCGTACGTTCCTTTAAATTGTACCCCGCGAAGAAGCTCTCCATCTGTCACACCCGTTGCAGCAAAGATGGCATCATCGCCTTTTACTAAATCCTCCATAAGAAGAATTTTGTTTACATCAAGACCCATTTTCTTGCAGCGCTCGATTTCAGCATCGTTCTGCGGAACAAGCTTTCCTTGAATTTCTCCGCCTAGACATTTAAGTGCTACAGCGGCTAAAACGCCCTCTGGTGCACCGCCAAGTCCGAAAAGAATGTCAACTCCGGTATGATCAAATGCTGTGTTAATCGCACCAGCCACATCCCCGTCATTTATCAATTTAATTCTAGCTCCCGCTTCACGAAGCTGAGCTACAATGTGACTATGACGATCACGATTTAAGACCGTTGCAACCACATCTTCAATATCTTTATTTTTCGCTTTTGCTACAGCCTTCAAGTTATCGATGACTGAAGCATTAATATCAATTTGGCCTACAGCTTCAGGGCCAACCGCGATTTTGTCCATATACATATCAGGAGCGTGAAGCAAATTGCCATGATCTGCTACAGCCAATACGGCCAGAGCATTCCAGCCTCCTGATGCAACAATATTCGTTCCTTCAAGCGGATCTACTGCTACATCAACACGCGGACCGTAACCAGTACCAAGCTTTTCTCCGATGTAAAGCATTGGCGCCTCATCCATTTCCCCTTCGCCAATGACAACGGTTCCCTTCATTGGTACGGTATCAAACACATTTCTCATGGCTGTTGTAGCTGCATCATCTGCTTCATCCTTTTTCCCGCGTCCCATCCAGCGGGCCGATGCTAAGGCTGCCCCTTCTGTCACACGAACAAGCTCCATTGTTAAACTGCGTTCCATCCTTTTTCCCCCTCAAATCTCTGCTGTTCACATTTATGCGAAAAATTCGAAATGCCTATTGGGACCCAGGGGTACCATTAGGCAGATTCATCAATTAATCAGTAAGGTTAAGCATTTTTCATTTGTTCCAGTTCTTCTTTTGTTAAATTTTCTCGCCATATGGTTGCCCCAAGGCCATTTAACTTTTCTACAAGATGGCTGTAGCCTCTGTCGATATGCTCAACCCCGGTAACTTCTGTTATTCCGTCCGCCATCAGCCCAGCGATGACTAGGGCGGCGCCGGCTCGTAAATCACTGGCCTTCACTTTGGCGCCCTGAAGCTTGACAGGCCCGTGAATAATCGCCGAACGGCCTTCCACCTTAATATTCGCATTCATTCTTCTTAATTCATCAATATGTTTAAAACGGGCACTATAAATGGTGTCCGTCACCATACTTGTCCCATCCGCACTCGTTAATAAAGACGTAAAGGGCTGCTGCAGATCTGTCGGGAAACCTGGATAAACAAGTGTCTTAATATCAACGGCTTTTCTTTTTCCTACCGGATGGATATAGACATGATCATCCCCTGTTTCAATCTGAGCACCCATTTCTCTTAATTTTGCAATCAGTGACTCAAGATGCTGAGGGATCACATTATCAATGGTCATTCCTTCACCAACAGCTGCACCAAGTAACATATACGTACCCGCTTCGATACGGTCCGGGATGATGGTGTGCTGGCAGCCATGCAGCTGGTCTACCCCATCAATTCGAATAACATCTGTTCCAGCACCCTTAATTTTTGCCCCCATATTCGTCAGCAAAGTGGCTACATCAATAATCTCCGGCTCTTTTGCCGCATTTTCAATGATCGTTCTTCCTTTAGCTCTAACAGCTGCCAGCATAATGTTGATGGTCGCCCCAACACTGACAACATCCAGATAAATTCGAGCCCCTCGAAGTTCATCCGCCCGCAGGTAAATGGCCCCCTGCTCATTGGTTACAGTGGCGCCAAGAGCCTCGAAGCCCTTAATATGCTGGTCAATCGGTCTCGGTCCAAGATGGCATCCACCTGGCAGACCAATCACTGCTTTTTTGAATCGACCAAGCATGGCCCCCATTAAATAATAAGAGGCACGCAGTTTCTTTACTTTTCCATTCGGCAAAGGCATGGAAATCATCGAAGAAGGGTCAACTTTCATATCGCCATTAACAAAGCTGACGGTCCCTCCAAGTTCTTCAAGCAGTCCTTTTAAAATTTGCACATCCGAAATATCTGGCAGCCCTTCAATAGTGACAGGCGAATCAGCTAGAATCGTAGCCGGAATCAATGCCACTGCACTATTTTTTGCTCCGCTAATTCGAACAGTTCCTTTTAATGGGTAACCGCCTGCAATCATAAGCTTTTCCATTTTTAGCTCCCTTCTACGCCGTAAAGTATATGAAAATCGCTGCGTGGGTAATGAAATGTTTGCATTCTTCTTGAACTATGTAGGAATTATTTAGCTTGTCCTTTGCTTTACGAATTGTACTGAAAACAGGTCGCATCCTGTTCATTCCGACATGATCCTTATCTTCTAGTTTACACGAAAAAGCCATTCCCATGTGTGGTTATGAAAATAAAGTTTCCATTCGTTCATCGACTTCTAGCGCTTGCTACTAACACTTTACCCCAAATTGGCCATTCGTAAAACCCAAATTTTTGTAAAAAATGAGTACCCCTCCATTTACAATCAAAAATATTCTTTAACGAGAATTCCAGTCAGCAAGAAATGCTTCAATTCCTTTATCCGTTAGCGGGTGTTTAAATAATTGCATAATTACTTTATACGGGATCGTTGAAATATGAGCTCCTCTTAAAGCGGCATCGGTTACGTGCTGAGGATGACGAATGGATGCTGCAATAATTTCCGTCTTAATGTCATGGATAGCAAATATATCTGCAATCGTAGAAATTAAATCCAGCCCGTTATGGCCAATATCGTCTAATCGGCCAAGGAAAGGAGAAACATACGTTGCCCCTGCTCTTGCTGCCAGCAACGCCTGGTTAGCACTGAAAATTAACGTGACATTTGTTTTGATGCCTTCTTTTGAAAAAGTATTAACAGCCTTTAATCCATCTGGCGTCATTGGGACTTTAACTGTAATATTAGGCGCAATAGCCGCTAACTCGCGTCCTTCTTTTATCATGCCTTCTGCGTCTAAGGCGATAACCTCTGCACTTACTGAACCTGGGACAAGCTCTGTAATTTCTTTAAGTCGGTCATGGAAAGAAACATTCTTCTCCTTCGCCACCAATGAAGGGTTAGTCGTAACCCCATCTAAAATACCTAATGCATGTGCTTCTTTAATCTCATCCATATTCGCTGTATCGATAAAAAATTTCATTATATTTCCTCCTCAAAATAATAAATTTCCTGTTATCCAACAAATGAATCAAAACCGCCTCTATCCTAAAGGCGGTTTCATTAAAAAATCTCCACTGCTATTAAGCCTTTCCAGAAGAACCAAACTCGCGCATTTTTCCAATAACGGTTTCCTTAATGGCCTCTCTAGCAGGTCCTAAGTATTTGCGCGGATCATACATCTCCGGATTGGCTGCTAATACCTCGCGAACACGCTTGGCAGAAGCAATTTGATTCTCAGTATTTACATTAATTTTGGCCGTTCCTAAAGAAACCGCTCTTTGAATATCTTTCGTTGGAATTCCCGTTCCGCCGTGCAGAACAAGTGGAACGCCTGTTAGCTGGCCGATTTCTTCCATTTCAGCAAAACCAAGATTTGGTTCCCCTTTGTATGGACCATGAACGGATCCTAGCGCAGGAGCAAGACAGTCAATTTTCGTTCTTTTCACAAGCTCTTCACATTCTTTTGCATCCGCGTAAATAACGCCATCCGCTACAACATCATCCTCTTGTCCGCCAACTGTCCCTAATTCGGCTTCCACTGACACTCCGCGGGCATGCGCATATTCCACTACCTTTGAAGTGGTTGCCACATTTTCCTCAAAAGGATCATGAGAGGCGTCAATCATGACAGAAGTGAAGCCAGCATCGATGGCTTCTTTACATTTATCGAAGCTTGATCCATGATCTAAATGAATCGCTACAGGTACTGAAATTTTATAATCTTCAAGTAAGCCTTCTACCAATTTTACAACGGTTTTGAATCCGCCCATATAGCGTGCTGCCCCTTCGGACACACCAAGAATAACAGGGGATTTTTCTTCCTCTGCCGCTTGAAGAATCGCTTGAGTAAACTCAAGATTATTTAAGTTAAATTGACCTACTGCATAGCCCTCCGCTTTTCCCTTGTTCAGCATGTCAGTCATTGATACTAAAGGCATATTTCTTCCTCCTTCGTCATCATCGCTTCTAATTTTCACAGGATAAGTGTTCCCTTGTTACTTGCGTTTATGTACTCTCCTGCTTAAACGGAACCGATCCAATGGAATTCATTTGTATCATACCAAAACAGCTAAAGAAATGCTATTACCCGGAATGAATTTTCATGAGAAAACGGGGCTAGATAAGAAAAGCCTGTGAGCAATAGCGTGCAGAAATGTTACTGCCGCTGATCGCCCACAGGCTGGTTGTTAAAATGAATTGGCTATTGGCACATACTTCTTAACGGCTGCCCGAATATCATCAATATCAAAAGGCTTTGCGAAGTGCGTTAAGGCGCCTAAATCGCGTGCTTCCTGAATCATATCCAGCTCACCGTATGCCGTCATAATGATGACACGAATTTCTTTATCAATCACTCTCATTCTCTTTAATATTTCAATCCCATCCATGCCAGGGATTTTCATATCGAGAAGTACTAGATCAGGTGAATGCTTGGAGACAATGTCAAGTGCCTGAATCCCATTTGCAGCTTGGTATGTATCATAGCCTTCCTTCTGTAAAACTTCATTCAGCAAAATGCGAATACCAAATTGATCATCAACGATTAATATTTTCCCCTTCAATCAACCCACCTCTTCCCTTCGTCTCAAAAATTCTGTCATTTGATTGTTATTATAGCTACCCAATTAGAATTCCCCCTCTATTTAATTCTATTTGATGACTGAAAATTCCTCCCTCTTCAAAAAATTTGCTTGCTGGAGTTATTTTTTATTTTGAAAAGCCTATAGATTACATGACTAATATGGATCCGATTTTACCTTTTTGTTTGTATTTCATATAATTGATATACCGAATCTTTAAATAGCGATAGGAGAGACATGATGCTAAAAATGTTTTCTACACAGCTTACCGGGCTGTTTAAAAGAATCCAGGAAAAAGAAGAATTTTCGATGGAAGACAGTGCTAGACTTCTGGCCCAGGCGGCTGTCGGAAACGGGAATATTTATATTTTTGGGGCCAATGAGATGAATGCTATTGCCTATGAAGCAACCGAAGGGCAAGAGCCCTTGAAAAATGCGGCGATCTGGCCAATGGACCGTCCTTTGGATGAGCTATCAGAGACAGACAGATTTCTCATTATCTCGCGTCATTCTACAGATGAAGAAGCGGTGAAAATGGGGGGAATTCTTGCCGAGAAGATGATTCCATTTGTGGGCATTTCCACTGTTCAGGAAGGTCACGGCCTAGCTGATTTGGCCGATGTACATATTGATTTAAGGCTTACAAAGGGACTGCTGCCAGATGAAACAGGTAACCGATTTTGCTATCCTTCATCCATGGCTGCGTTATTTGTCTATTACGGGATCAAATTTACTTTGGAAGAAATTTTGGAGGAATATGAGTAAAGGAATTTATTTGCGGTGGGTGTGGGGTTGATTGGTAGTGCCCTATCTGCGAATTTAGCCGGACGGTAATTATGTATGATTCATAGTTACCGTTTTTTCTATTTCTCTCATAAATGCATACATTGAACATTCCTATGTTAGTGTATTGCTTCTCCTCCCTACTTAACGCTTACATTGAACAAACCTACACTACACTCTACTCCTTCACCCATCAAAAAAAAGAAGACTCCACACGAAGCACCAGTCCCCACACTTGGGGCCTGATACTCAGGAGTCTTCTTTTTCTATTATTTACTATGATTTAATGCCGCCCCAACAAAGTCACGGAATAGAGGTTGAGGACGATTCGGTCTTGAAATAAACTCAGGATGGAATTGGGATGCCACAAACCATGGATGGTCTTTAATCTCAATAATTTCGACAAGGCGTCCATCTGGGCTAGTGCCAGAGAAGACAAAGCCTGAATCTTCCATTTCCTGACGATAATGATTGTTAAACTCATAGCGATGGCGATGACGCTCATAGACCACTTCATCTTGATATGCGGCATAAGCTTTTGTATTCTCATTTAATTTACATGCCTGAATGCCCAATCTTAACGTTCCGCCTAAATCCTCCACATCCTTCTGTTCAGGAAGAAGGTCGATAATTGGGTGCTTCGTAGACGGATCAATTTCTGCAGAGTGTGCCCCTTTTAAGTTCAATACGTTACGGGCAAATTCTATCGATGCTAATTGCATGCCTAGGCAGATACCGAGGAATGGCTTTTTATGTTCACGGGCATATTGAATCGCAAGGATTTTTCCTTCAACCCCGCGATCGCCAAATCCGCCAGGGACAAGAACCCCATCCACTTCGTTTAGCAGGTCTGAAACATTTTCTGCATTCACTTCTTCGGCATTAATCCATTTAATATCAATATCAGAATCATGTGCATATCCAGCATGTTTCAATGCTTCTACTACGGAAATGTAGGCGTCTTGAAGCTCAACATATTTTCCAACAAGCGCGATTTTGGTTGTCTTAGAGAGGTTGGTTACTTTTTCAACGAGCTGCTTCCATTCCGTCATATCGGCATCGCCGCAAACAAGCTTCAAATGATTGCAGGCAATGCTGTCAAGGTTTTGATCTTGAAGTGCAAGCGGAATAGAGTACAAAGTGTCCGCATCTCTACATTCGATAACCGCTTCTTTATCAATGTCACAGAATAAAGCAAGCTTGTCCTTCATTTCTTGAGAAATCGGCATTTCTGTGCGGACTACTACTACATTTGGCTGAATCCCTAAGCTTCTTAATTCCTTTACACTATGCTGTGTAGGCTTTGTTTTCATTTCCCCAGCCGCTTTAATATAAGGAATTAATGTGCAATGGATGTACATCACATTGTCACGGCCAATGTCACTCTTTATTTGGCGAATCGCTTCAAGGAATGGAAGGGACTCAATATCTCCTACCGTTCCGCCAATTTCGGTGATCACGACATCTGAATTGGTTTCATGTCCCGCACGGAAAACTCTATCTTTAATTTCATTTGTAATATGGGGAATCACTTGAACGGTTCCGCCATTGTATTCACCGCGGCGTTCCTTCCTAAGTACAGTGGAATAAATTTTCCCGGTCGTCACACTGCTGTATTTAGTTAAATTCACATCAACAAAACGCTCGTAGTGACCTAAGTCTAAGTCCGTTTCCGCGCCATCACCTGTTACGAACACTTCACCATGCTGATAGGGGCTCATCGTCCCTGGGTCCACATTAATATAAGGATCAAATTTTTGAATCGTTACGCTCAATCCTCTATTTTTCAAAAGACGTCCAAGGGAAGCTGCGACAATCCCTTTTCCAAGTGATGACACTACGCCACCTGTTACAAAAATATACTTTGTCATTATAATTTCCCCCTCATTACAGTTTGTGCATATTCTTCTTTAATTAATGAATAAAAATAATGAATTTTATTTAATGCCTTCGCAAAAAAATAAAAAGCGCTCCACTTACTTTTAACAAGTAAGGGAGCGCTATACGCGTCTAATGATTCGTTCCTTTTTAAGGAGCCCAAAAAGTATTCTACAAGCCTATATAAAAAAAGTCAAGATGGCAGGCCGAAACTTATATGAATATAAGATTAATCTAAATCTTCCTCGTCTACATCAAGGTCTTCATCTTCTTCTATATCTTCATCCTGATCTCCAAGGTCATACTCTTCATCCTCGTCAATCAGGTCTTCGTCCTCTTCTAGATCTTCGTCATCGATCAAGTCGTCCTCTTCGATGATGTCATCTTCCTCTTCTTCAAATTCGTCATCAATGTCATCATCGATATCATCATAATCGATATCTTCATCGTCAAGATCATCGTAGTCAAGATCTAGATCGTCCTCGTCCTTCGCCTTCTTCGCCTTCTTCTTCTTCGGCTTGATCTCTGTTACGACATCTTCTTCCTGCTGCTCAATTGGGTACCATACACGAAGTCCCCATCGATTATCACCTAAGCCTAAAAAACGCCCATCGATGTTTAAATCTGTATAGAATTGAGCAATTTTCGATTTCACTTGATCCTCAGTAAGATCAAGAAGAGTAGTCAATTCATCCATTATTTCCTTAAATGCCATTGCGTCTTTTCTGCCTTTTAATAGTTCATAAGTGACTTCAATGAATGACATTTCTTTCAATTCTTCTTTTGTAAGTTCATATAAACTCAACATTAGCACGCCCCTTCACTATGTAACGCTTTTTAAGAAAGCGAAAAATAAACAGCCTTTTCAAAATCAGTAATTTAGCATTAATGATGATTTGGGAACCGATTTATAACTAGGTTTTTAGGCACCCTCAAGAATACATATTCTCCATTATAAACAATATTTTGGTGTTTATGCTAGCTATATCTTTCACCTATTATCTTTTTCATTTTTAGCTGAGTCCTTCGTTTTTTGCGAGAGCTGGCTATATGCGAGTGAAAAGAAAAAAATCGAAATTAAAAAGAAAGGAATCGCGCCCAGCTGCTTTTGGTAAAGGTAATAAAATCCAATACAAATCCCCATGATCGCTGCAAAAACAAAAATTCGCTTCACATTCCCACATCCTGTTTAAATTCCTTGAAGACACAGACAGCTCTACGGTTCTAATCTGATTATATCGAATTTGGCGAAAAATTGTATAAGCTTGAATTAATTTTGTTATTTCTCCTATTTAACGAGTCTAATCATCCTTCTTTTTACAAGAATAGACTAGTAATGACAAGTTCAAGAAGGAGGAATAGCAATTGGGGATGGACTATCAGCAAATAGAAGAAAAACTAAAGTCACTTGCCAGGCAAAGCCCGTTTCTTTCGCTTGAGACTATTGGAAAAACAGCATCAGGCCTAAACTTGTATTGTGTCGTTATTACTAAAGATGCAAACACATATAATTTGGCGTTTTGTCAAACCCAGGCTCAGCAGATGATCACCAACCCGGAAGAATTTTTGCAAAGCGAAAAGAAGATCCCGATCATGATTAATGCTTCCATTCATGGGAGTGAAATATCTGGGACAGACGCGGTACTTCATTTGATCGAACGAATTGCAATAAAGAAGGATAAGGATATTTTACGTCTATTAGAGAATATTATTTTGATATGCATCATTTGTGCAAATCCAGAAGGCAGGGAGCAACAAACAAGGTATAACGGAAACGGGTTTGACTTAAACCGGGATTTTATTACACAGTCCCAAAAAGAAACAAAAGCTGTTGCACAACTGATTGCCAAGTGCAATCCTCTTGTTTTTCTCGATCTTCATGGCTACGTGAACAAAGATCCGAAAAAAATCGGCCTTATAGAGCCTTGTACTCCTCCACATAATCCTAACTATGAATACGATTTATATGAAAAATGGGCTTTACCTATGGCTCAATCCATTGAATCATATATTGTAAATAGAAAAGACAGCTTCAAATCTAATCGGTATAAAGGCATGTCTGGAGCTTATATTCCCTATCGTGACAGCACAAAAGGATGGGATGATTATGGCGCCTATTATGCGGCGATGTACGCGATGCTCCATGGATCAATCGGCGTGACGATCGAGGC
Organism: Bacillus sp. JJ1532; assembly: GCF_036965085.1. Classification (NCBI taxonomy): domain Bacteria; kingdom Bacillati; phylum Bacillota; class Bacilli; order Caryophanales; family Bacillaceae; genus Bacillus; species Bacillus sp. JJ1532. The sequence continues at coordinate 6,898 of NZ_JBALOW010000024.1, read as the reverse complement.
ACCTACTGAAGGAAATGACGGGTTACTCTGGCTTTATTATGTCATGCTTGGAGCTTGCGAGTTTGTTCAAGCCCAAAAATCCGAGTTACTTCAAAACATCATCACCTTTTTTAACCGCGGTGCCAAAAGACACCATCCCCATCAAGCAGCCGGATTTTTTCCAAATGCTTATATCCTTCCAGTCCCAAGGAACGATGCATCTCCAGCTTATCAAGTAATCGATCACCTCATGAAAAATGGGGTTAAAGTTGAAATGGCTAAAAAAGGATTTATCTATGGAAAAAAAGTCTTTCTAAAGGGCACCTTTATCATACCAATGAATCAGCCGAAAGCTGTGGTAGCTAACACTTTTTTATGGACAGGAGAAAACCTGTCTAAGGGCTCAATAAACATAACAAATTTAAGTTCATGGAGCTTGCCGCTTCTTTGGGGTGCCGAGTGCATTCCTGTAAAAGCCTCATTAGCTGTAAAAACAACACCTGTTTCACAATTAGTGAAGCGATATTACGTGAGTGGAATTGGACCTTTTATCCTTAAAAGCCGTTCCGTTGAAAGCATATCCTTTATTCAAAAGTTATTATCACAAGGTATATCAGTAAAGTGCACAAAGTCGGGAGAATTTATCATTGAACATACGGATAAAAATTGGCTTAGGAAACAAGCAAGAGGAACTGGCCTCACATTGAGCTCTGCATCACCCGCTAAAAGCTCCACTCTTTTACGAACAAAAAAGGTTGCCATTATTCGTGATGATGGATTATTCCATGTACAATCCCATGCTGGGACAAAAGAAGCGCTAAAGGAAATGGGTTTTCAAGTAAAAGAACTTCACCCGAGAAGTTTAACAGATAGAGCCCAATTAAAAGACATTGACGTTTTAATCTACAGTGGTGTAAAGCAACTATTTTATCTTCCATCTAAGGTTTCGTCACGTTACCATCACGCTATCCTTAAATCTGAAGAACAGCTGGCGGCGTGCAAAGAAACAATTACAGCGTTTATTGAACGGGGCGGGCGACTTATCGGAATTGGGGCAGGGGCAGCCAAATCTATCAAAAAACCTTTGGGCTTAACGAAGGTCGGCATTCAAACAGACGAATCCAATAACCACGCCATTTTAAATATCAATTATTTACAAAGCCCGCTCACATACGGGTATTCATCCGGCAGCATAGGATTTGTCTATCGTCCCGTTTGGTTTACGAATACAAAAGGGGCTGAAGTAGTTGCCACATACTCAAAGGCTCCTAATTCTTTCATTTCCGGTTATTGGCCAGGCTACGAAAAGGCACAGGGACAGCCTGTTATGACAGCGGAAAAAGACAATCGTGTTATTTTGATCGGTTTGGAAATTGGATTTCGGCAGCATCCGTCTTATCTTTATTCTTTACTGGCCAATGCTATATATTTATAACTGAATTTTATTCAACAAATCTTAATAGCCCGCTGAAACCAATTCAGCGGGCTTTTTTCACAATAACCTACATATTTCTTCTATACTGTCCGCCGACTTCATACAGAGCACGTGTAATTTGGCCAAGGCTTGCGATTTGGACGGTTTCCATCAATTCTGCAAAAATATTGCCGCCCGTAACAGCCGTTTCCTTTAAGCGTTTTATGGCTTCTTCTGTTTTGTCTTTGTTTCGCTCTTGGAAGCTGCGGAGATTTTGGATTTGTGTTTCTTTTTCTTCTTGTGTGGCTCTAGCCAGCTCCATATTGTTCATGTCTTCTTCAGACGGCGGGTTCGGATTTAAATACGTATTGACCCCGATAATCGGAAGCTCGCCAGTATGCTTCTTCATTTCATAATGCATTGATTCATCTTGAATTTTTCCGCGCTGGTATTGCGTTTCCATGGCACCGAGAACGCCCCCGCGGTCATTGATGCGTTCGAATTCCTGAAGCACCTGCTCCTCCACAAGGTCTGTTAATTCATCAATAATAAAGGCCCCTTGCAGCGGATTTTCGTTCTTCGTGAGACCATGTTCCTTCGTAATGATCATTTGAATTGCCATTGCCCGGCGCACTGAATCCTCTGTCGGTGTTGTAATAGCCTCATCATAGGCATTCGTATGAAGGGAATTACAGTTATCATGCAGCGCCATCAAAGCCTGCAGGGTCGTACGAATATCATTGAAGTCAATCTCCTGTGCATGAAGTGAACGTCCAGACGTTTGAATATGATATTTCAACTTTTGACTTCGTTCATTCGCACCATATTTGTCTCTCATCACAGTCGCCCAAATACGGCGTGCGACACGGCCAAGAACCGTATATTCCGGATCAAGCCCATTCGAGAAGAAGAAAGAAAGATTCGGTGCAAAGTCGTTAATATCCATGCCTCTGCTCAAATAGTACTCCACATACGTAAAGCCATTCGCCAAAGTGAACGCTAATTGCGATATCGGATTCGCTCCTGCTTCCGCAATATGATAGCCCGAAATCGAAACAGAATAATAATTACGCACCTTTTGGTCGATAAAATACTGCTGGATATCTCCCATCATTCGGAGAGCAAATTCAGTTGAGAAAATACATGTATTTTGCCCTTGGTCTTCTTTTAAAATATCAGCTTGAACAGTTCCGCGAACGGTTTGAAGTGTGCGCGCTCTGACTTCTGTGAATTCTTCTGCCGTTAGAACTCGGCCAAGCTCGTTTCCTTTTGCCTCGATTTGCTGTTCAATGGCTGTATTCATGAACATCGCCAAGATAATCGGGGCAGGGCCGTTGATGGTCATGGAAACAGATGTCGATGGATGGCAAAGATCAAAGCCTGCATAAAGCTTCTTCATGTCATCCAATGTACAAATGCTTACTCCGCTTTCCCCAACCTTTCCGTAAATATCCGGGCGGTAATCCGGATCTTCTCCGTAAAGGGTGACTGAATCAAAGGCAGTACTTAAGCGCTTTGCCGAATCATCCTTTGACAAATAGTGAAAACGGCGGTTCGTTCTTTCCGGTGTTCCTTCCCCAGCAAACTGTCTTTTTGGGTCCTCCCCTTCACGCTTGAACGGGAATACGCCAGCCGTATAAGGGAATGAGCCTGGAACATTTTCTCTATAGACCCAACGGATAATCTCACCGTAATCCTTGTATTTTGGAAGAGCCACCTTTGGAATAGCTAATCCAGAAAGGCTCTTCGTTTTTAACACAGTGATAATTTCCTTATCGCGAATTTTCGTGACAAACTGATCCCCTGCGTATTTTTCCTTTAGAGAGCCCCAGCCTTCAAGGATTTTCTTCGTTTCATCAGTCAGCTTGGATTCAACGGTAGACTTGATCGCTTCTAGTGAAGCAACCACTTCCTCATTTGCCTCCTTCTCCTTAACAGCAAGAATCGCTCCTTCAAGCTGGAAAAGCTTGCGCGCAAGATTAGCCTGTTCCTCTGCCTTCTTATGATAGCTGCGCACAGCTTCGGAAACCTCTTGTAAATAATAGCGCTGCTCATTCGGAATAATGACATTTTGTTTTTCAACAAGGGCCGTTTTGGAAAAACTCGTTTTCCAGTCTGTTCCGGCTTTTTCGTTTAATTTTTCAATGATTGCCGAAAAAACTGCATTCGTTCCTGGGTCATTGAACTGGCTCGCAATCGTGCCATAAACAGGCATCTCATCTAAGTCTTTTTCAAACAGCATGCGGCTTCTTTGGTATTGCTTCTGCACCTGGCGCTTTGCATCCTCAGAACCTTTACGCTCAAACTTATTAATGACAATTAAATCGGCATAATCAATCATATCGATCTTTTCTAGCTGGGAAGGCGCACCGAATTCACTCGTCATGACGTACATCGAAACGTCACAAATTTCAGTAATTTCAGCATCCCCTTGCCCAATTCCGCTTGTTTCCACAACGATTAGATCAAAGCCAGCTGCTTTGACAACCGAAATAGCGTCCTTAATCGCAAGCGAAAGTTCGCTTTTCGAATTTCTCGTGGCTAAGCTTCTCATATAAACACGCGGATTAAATATCGCATTCATGCGGATACGGTCACCAAGAAGGGCTCCGCCCGTTTTCTGCTTTGTCGGATCGACTGATAAAATGGCAACCTTCTTTTCAGGAATTTCATTGATAAAACGGCGAATTAATTCATCGGTTAATGAGCTTTTCCCTGCTCCGCCTGTTCCTGTAATTCCTAGAACTGGGACAGACCTTTCCAATGATTTTACTTTTTCCATAACAGAATCAAGTGCTGCTGCCGTTTCTTTTTCAACATTGACATGGTGCTCGGCTAAAGTAATGAGTTTAGCAACGGCATTCGTGTTCCCTTCCTGAAGCTTTTCAATCTGTTCTGTAGCCTCTGGTGTAAAGGTCGGAAAATCACATTCTTCAATCATGAGGTTGATCATGCCTTGAAGCCCATGCTGACGTCCATCCTCAGGTGAAAAGATTCTCGCAATTCCGTAGTCATGCAGTTCTTTAATCTCCTTTGGAATAATGACGCCGCCCCCGCCTCCATAAATGCGGATATGGGAAGCACCTCTTTCCTTTAAAAGGTCATACATATACTTAAAGTATTCCACATGCCCTCCCTGATAGGAAGAAATCGCAATACCTTGAACATCCTCTTGAATAGCCGCATTCACCACTTCTTCCACGGAACGGTTATGGCCTAAATGAATGACCTCTGCTCCGCTTGCCTGAATGATTCTTCTCATAATGTTAATGGAAGCATCATGACCATCAAATAGACTAGAAGCCGTGACAAAACGAATATGATTCTTTGGCTTATACACTACTGGATTACTCATTTTTCTCCCCCTGTTCGTATTAACGCAGGTTCTTTAATAGACTTACATTTTTGAAACTAGCGAGTTGTCTTGCTTCGATAATTCCGCTTGGTTAATCCCTTGAAAAAGCAATTCCGTTTGAAGCTGGATATACTCGTCTAGCGTATACATCTTTTTCAATGACCAGCGACGGAATGCCCACATTTGCCCCTGCACAAAAATGTTATGGGCAATCATTTTAATCTGATCTTCGGTTAGATCTATTTCTTTATTTTCCACGCATCTCGTTACGATTTGCTCAAACATTCCAACCATTTCGATTTCTTTCTTCAGCACGTATGGAAGGGCGTCCTTTGATAAGGATTTCACTTCCTGATACATGACAAGGACCTCATCCTGCAGCTCGTCTACAACGCGAAAATAATCAGCAATCCCGAGCTTTAGGCTTTCAAGCGTACCTTGGTCGGTGTTGAGATCCTTTTGCAACCGGTCGCTAACTTGGTCATAGATGCTGTCACAAACGAGATATAATACATCCTCTTTTGTGCGGATATATTCATATAATGTTCCGATGCTAAAGCCTGCAGCTCTTGCAATTTCCCTAGTCGTTGTGCGATGAAAGCCTTTTTGAATAAACAGGGTCACAGCCCCTTTGATCATCTGGTCCCGTCTTTTTTTAACAAGGCGTTCATCTTTGACAGACGCCTGTACTTCGCGTTTTTTCATTTTACCTACCGTCCTTCTATAATTGGGGTGCAGAGTTAAGACTGGGTTTCCAGGCTCAACTCTGCTAAGCCTTTTTTTAATAGAATAAATGATAGGAGCCTATTTTGTCAGCATACGAGAAATAACGAGGCGCTGAATTTCCTGTGTGCCTTCGTAAATTTGGGTAATTTTCGCATCGCGCATAAATCGTTCAACTGGATAATCCTTTGTATAGCCATAGCCGCCAAAAATTTGGACTGCTTCTGTCGTAACCTTCATGGCTGTGTCTCCAGCTAATAATTTGGACATTGCGGATTCTTTTCCGTATGGAAGTCCTTCAGACTCGAGCCATGCAGCCTGGTAGGTTAAGAGTCTAGAAGCTTCAATGCTTGTTGCCATGTCAGCTAATTTGAAGCCAATTCCTTGCTGAGAAGCAATTGGTTTGCCGAATTGAACGCGTTCCTTTGCATATTCAATGGAAGCATCTAAGGCACCCTGTGCGATTCCCACTGCTTGAGCGGCGATTCCGTTTCGTCCGCCATCAAGGGTCATCATCGCAATTTTAAAGCCTTCTCCCACATTGCCAAGCACATTTTCTACTGGAACCTTACAATTATCAAAAATAATTTCCGTTGTTGGTGATGAACGAATGCCGAGTTTTTTCTCTTTCTTGCCGACTGAGAAGCCTTCAAAGTCAGCCTCCACGATGAATGCGGTCGTACCTCGATGTTTTTCCGCCGGGTCTGTTAAAGCAAAAACAACATAAATATCAGCAATTCCACCGTTTGTAATGAAGATTTTTGAACCATTTAAGACGTAGTGATCCCCTTCAAGGCGAGCTGTCGTTCTCATTCCGCCTGCATCTGAACCGCTGCCAGGCTCAGTTAGGCCATAAGCGCCGATTTTCGTTCCTTCTGCCATTGGACGCAAATATTTTTGCTTTTGCTCTTCACTGCCGAATTTGAAAATCGGCCAGCCCGCTAAAGATGTATGAGCGGAAAGCGTTACACCTGTTGAGGCACATACTCTCGAAAGCTCCTCAACTGCAATACAGTAGGCTAGGTAGTCACTGCCAATGCCGCCATATTCTTCTGGCCACGGAATTCCCGTTAGCCCAAGCTCCGCCATTTTATCAAAAATTTCACGGTCAAAGCGCTCTTCCTCATCACGCTCAGCAGCCGTTGGGGCCACTTCATTCTTTGCAAAATCGCGTACCATTTTTCTAATCATTTCATGCTCTTCTGATAATTGAAAGTTCATGTCCCTGTCCCCCATTTATATTTAGCGTAGTTGATATGATTGTTGAGCTTCTTTGAAAATTAACACTATGAAGCGGTTATGGTTAGCGTTTTAGATAAGATCCTTTCAAAACACGCACTATGAAGCAGTCATGGTTAGCCTTATTGGTGAGTCCCTTTCAAAACACTCACTATGAAGCGGTCATGACGAGCGTTTTGGATGAGGCC
>NZ_JBALOW010000023.1:0-51095 GCF_036965085.1 Bacillus sp. JJ1532 | reverse complement strand
AATTGAAATTAGATATTGGCATACATTTTGCATTAGTAATTTAGAAGTTTCCTAAAAATAATATACATCTTGTAAAATACATATCTTTAAAAAATTTAAAAGGAGAGTATTAACATGAGTCAAATAACTCGTAAAGATGTTCCAGAAGCGGAAACTTGGAACCTTGCTGATATTTTCAGTTCTGATGAGGAATGGGAGCGTTCCTACTCAACACTTGATAAAGACTTTGATGAAATACTAAAAGAATCTATTTCTTTAAATGATGCAAAAGAAACAGTTGAATTAATAAAAAGGTATGAGCAAATACTAGGTGAATTAGATCGTACTTCATGTTATGCAATGTATAAATACTCGGAAGATGAATCAGATTCTTTAAATCAAAAGATGATGGGGCGTTCGCAAATCCTTGTTGGTAAAGGGAATAATGTCACAATGAAAGTTGTGAATGCTTTATTACATATTCCGAAAGAGGAGCTCGATCAATATATTATTGAAGAAGTAGAACTGCTATCATTTAATCGATTTTTAGAAAGGATCGAGGAAAAGCGGAAACATTCTTTGACACCAGAAATGGAAGAAGCATTAGCTTCCCTATCTCAATCATTAAACACACCAGAATCCTTATTTCTTACTGTAACTTCTTCAGATATAAAATTTGCCCCAGCCACTGACCGAAATGGGAAAGAGGTTCCTGTTTCCATTCATATGTACTTTACTCAAATAGAAACATCTCCAGACACTATTTTACGAAGAAATGCCTATCAATCGTTATCAGATGGATTAAAGAAATATCAGCATGGTCTGGCAAAAACATTATCCGCCGAAATAAATAAAAATGTAGCGTTGGCTAAGTTAAGAGGGTTCTCATCGGCAATAGATATGCTGCTTCAATATTCATCGCCTGAAACCCAAATTTACTCCGCTGATGGAATTTCATCCGATTTTTTTGAAAGTATATTAGATACTTTTCGTACTGAACTTTCACCGCATATGCAAAGATATGCTAAATTGAGAAAACGTCAACTCGGATTAGATCAATTACTGTTTTCCGATGTAAAGGCACCGTTAGATCCTGATTTTGACCAGCCAATTAGTTATCAGGAGGCCGGGGAAATCATTACTGCAGCAGTTGGTGTACTAGGACCAGAATATCAGGAGCATATCCAGCGTGTATTCACAGAAAGATGGGTATACAGAGGTGACAATGTTGGCCGAAGAATGATTGCGTTTGGAGGCGGAGTCCATGGTGTTCATGGCTATTCCTTCTATCCTTGGGGCGGAAATCTATTCGATCTGATGCTTTTAAGCCATGAGCTAGGGCATACGATGCATTATTCGCTATCTGCAGAAAATCAACACTTTATTAACAATGCCCAATCATTATTATTCGCTGAAGCACCTTCAACCTTGCATGAACATCTTGTTGTTGACTATTTGCGGGAAAATAGAGACGATCCGAGATTACATCGGTGGTTAAATATGTATTTAATGATGAGCTACCATCATAATTGTGTTACACATGTTCTTGAAGCTGAGCTGTTGCGCAGACTTTATAAAATTGCGGAAAGTAGTGTACCGTTAACAACTTCAATTATTAGTGAAACGAAAGGAAAGATACTGTCTGAATTTTGGGGAGATACGGTAGAGATTGATGAGGGAGCAAAATTGACTTGGATGAGGCAGCCTCATTATTATATGGGACTTTATCCATTCACATATTCTGTTGGAATATCGGCATCCAGCATTATTGCACAGCGAATAAAGACAGAAGGTCAAAGTGTTGGTGAACAATGGACAGAGGTTGTCAAAAAAGGCGGCAGTATGAATGGACTTGATCTATATAAAATGGCGGGACTTGATATGTCAACTACAGAGAACCTGAAGCTTGCCATTGCAAATATAGCCAGAATAGTTGATGAGTTGGAACAAAGCTTTTAAGGGATCCTAGCCAATCCTTCAATATCATGCAATAGGAGGGACAATATGGAACTCATAATAACAAATGAAAAATGCTGTATTGCGAAGAATTAGGGATAGTATGCTCACTATCCCCTTTTTTTGATTAGCTAATTTTTATATTTGAACTTTCATTAACTTTGTTTGCATAAAGTCTTTCCCACAGCTCATACATTTTTCTTCTGCCTTTATCAATTTCCGGGTTGAATTGAATAGCTGCTTGTTCGCGGACTATATGGACGTTTTGCACGGCTTGGTCCAGTTTATCTTCAATGGCTGAACCGCCTTTACCAGCATGTTTAGCAATAGAAAAACCAGCGATTGTTCCTTGGGCCATGGCGATTTTTCCGCTTTCAATTCCGGTAATATTCCCAGCAACATAAAGACCTTCAAGCGGAGTTTCCATCGTTTCTGAATGATGGGGAACATGGCCACCAAGCTCAGGAATGTAATGGAATGGGCAGCCGGCAACAGCAGTAAGCTCTGCAAGTGGATATAAACCGCCAGCAATACAGACGAAATCAGCATCATATATAGTTTCCGTGCCAGGGATGATGTTTCCATACTCATCAGTATCAGCTACTCGAACCCCTTCTACTTGTTCGGTTCCGATAATTTCTAAAGCAGCTTTTCGAAGGAGCAGCGGTGTCCCATTTACTTTTACCCCATTTTTAGGGAAAAATTTCATCCCCATTTTACGGAACCAATCATTTTTCATGAACCGACTTCCCATTCGTAGTAGAGGGGATGGAGCAAGATGTGCTGCATTTAGCAGTGATTTCATAACCTCTTCTGGTTCGCCTGCTTTCCCGCTCAATGGGCCTTTTTCTGGAAGTATGATTCGATCTACACGAATGCCGGCTAATTGTAATTCATTTAAAATGGCAAAGGCTAAAATATTAGCTCCAATAATGATCCCTTTCTTACCTACTTGGACACGATGAACGTTTGTCATGACTTGAGCTGCGCCAATCGACATAACGCCAGGAAGAGTCCAGCCTGGGAGAGGAATTGGGAACTCTGCAGCCCCAGTGGCCACTAGTACATTAGGAGCTGTCAAAGTACCAATGCTCGTATGTACATTCCATAATTCATCGTTCTTTTCCAGGTTGTAGACAGACACTCCGCATCGAATGTCGACTGCTAATTTTTTCGCTTCTTGATGAAGTCTCTCTGATTCCTTTATGCCGTTCCACCATTCGCCAGACGGTTCTTGGTGAAGCTGGCCTAATAATCTGCCTCCGGGTTTTACAAATTCATCAATTACGGTTACCTTCAGACCTGAAGAAGCACTTGCAATGGCTCCAGCTAATCCAGCAGGCCCCGCTCCAATAATAATGATATCCATCATTGCTGCTCCACCATCTTTCTAACAATATTAGGAAGATGCTTTCCGCTTTCAACGACCATGTCTTTTTCGACAACTGTTAGACATGCTCTTACGTTTGCTTGATGATTAACTGTGACTCGGCATTCCATACAGTGGCCAATATTACAGTAAAATCCCCGAGGTGTCCCGCAATCCTCATGAACCCGCAGTTTTCGAATTCCGTTTGCTAAAAGTGCAGCGGCAATCGTTTCATTTTCAAATGCTTCAATCGTTTTCCCATCAAATGTAAAGGGGATGGATTTTCTATCTTCTAATTTCCCTAAAATAGGGTGGTCTATAATTCTAGTCATTATTTTCACCTACTGTTCCAAATGTTACTGGGCGAATCGGCGGCTGGTATTTTAATGGGATATCACCTTGAGAAATATTAGGAATGACATCTTCAATGATTCTATCTAAAGGAATTCTGCATGTGCGACCGCCGCAAAAACCCATACCTGCTCTTGTTCGCAATTTTAATTCCCTAGCTGTGCATTGATGTTCCTCTGCCGTGGAACGCAGATCGCCATAGGTAACTTCTTCACAGCGGCAGATTACAATGGCCTCTTTGTTGTTCATTTGGAAACCTCCTCTATTTTCTAACTATGAAAAATACTATGCAAAAATCGTACCAATTTTAGAGGAAGGCATTAACTTAGGCCGAGACGTTTTAGTCTATTATATAAGGTAGCTCTCGTGATACCGAGCCTTTTGGCACATTCAAGTTTATTTCCGTTTGCAATAAGAAGTGCTTTTTCTAGCACTCTTTTCTCATGCTGATCCATTTCCTCTTGAAGAGGCAAGATGGTATTGTCCATTTCAAAGGAATCACTTTGTTCAGTCATTGTATCTATATGGTTATCAATTGGATGAGAATGAAAAGGCAAATATTCCTTTTTAATTGACCCATCTGTCGCAAAGACAACGAGACGTTCAACAACATTCCGAAGCTCACGAATATTCCCTGGCCAATCATAACGCAGCATTTCCTGCAAAACCTCTTGTGAGAACTGATGAATCGGTCTCTGATATAGAATCGAAAAATCGTTTAAAAAATAATGAGTGAGTTCAATAATATCTTCCCGTCTTTCTCTTAAAGGGGGGATCTGCAAACTAACGACATTTAACCGGTAATACAAATCTTCGCGAAATTGCCCTTCGTTCATTAAATCTATTAAATTCCTATTTGTAGCTGCAATTACACGAAAATCCGTTTCAATTTCTTTTTCCCCGCCAACTCGGTAAAATTTCCTCTCCTGCAAGACTCGAAGCAGTTTAACCTGCATTTCAAGCGGCAATTCGCCAATTTCATCCAAGAACAGTGTGCCGCCTTTTGCTAATTCAATTTTGCCTTTCTTTCCTTTTTGATCAGCACCAGAGAAAGCTCCGCGTTCATATCCAAAAAATTCACTTTCAAATAATGAAGCAGGAATAGCGCCACAGTTTATCGAAATAAATGGTGAATCAGCTCCTTCGCTCGCTTCATGAATGGCTTTAGCAAACACTTCTTTGCCGACACCGCTTTCTCCTAGTATCAAAACAGTTGATTTAACTGAGCACACCTTTTTTGCCATTTGGACTGTTCGCTTAAGCGCAGTGCTGTTCCCTTTAATTAAACTAAACGGGTCAACCGAGTGTTTATATTTCGCAACCTCCTGTTCCAAACGATGAACTTCTGTTGACATATTGAATAGTTTCTCGTTAAGGACGACCTGATTTGTTACATCTGTCTCCGACACAACTGCGCCAATGATTTGATCATTGAAATATACCGGATTTGAGTTAATCAGGACGAATAAATCCGATCGGGGCTGGTGATGCTGACGGGAAATTCTTTTTCCCCTATGTAACGACTGCAGAATTTCAAGATCCTTATGCTCGAAGAAATTAGTAATGGGCTGTCCTAAAATTTCCCTTTCCTTCACTGAAAAGATTTTTTCGGCCCCTTCAGTCCATGTGCATACACGCTCTTGATCATCTATTACCGTGACAGAGGCATCCATTGTTCTAGTAACAGTTTCATAGAAAGCTTTTAGTTGATTATAAGAATTATTGAGGAAATAAATAATTTCGGCCGCAGTTATATAGCCAATTGGCTGTTTATCAGAATCTAAAACAACGACTGATGATACTTGAGAATCGGCTGGTACTAAAGCTTCAAATGAATCATGGATACTGACTGCCGTGCTACGGGCTTCATCAACAAAATACTCACCAGCTCTTTCAAAAATATTTTTGCCAACTATTAATTTAATTAAATTATTTTCGATCATTTTTTTTATCGGCGGTAATGAAAACACAATTTCCCCTCCAAACGTGTAAAAAAATATACACACTGTAAAAGATATTATACATGAGTTTATCAAATTTTTTTGAAATTCTAAATATGTTGATGCTGAATTTTACAAAAATAAGCGTGAATTGTCGATTTTGTTACAAACGGCTTTTTGGCACGTTACTTGCATTAGAAAATGAAAGGCAACTAAGCGAAGGGAGATTGAGTATGTGAAACATTGTGATGTGTTAGTGATTGGCGGCGGAATTATGGGCTGCTCCATTGCCTATTATACTTCTAAATCTGGAAAAGACGTAACGATCCTTGAAAAAGGAGAATTTGTCAGTGGAACATCATCAAGATGTGACGGGAACATCCTTGCCATTGATAAAGATCCGGGTTTTGACAGTCAAATGTCGTTAGTCAGCCAGAAATTAGTTGATGAGTTAAGTAGAGAATTAGAGCATAAATTTGAATATCGTGCACCAGGAAGTATTCTTGTTTGCGAGTCTGAGGAGGAAATGGAGGCAGCACAGAAATGGGTTAACCGTCAAAAAGAGGCTGGTCTGCCATTCCGTATGCTTGACCGTCAGGATATTCGCCAGGAATCCAAGTTTTTTGCAGACGATTTATTAGGCGGTTTAGAATGTGCTACTGATTCCACCGTTAATCCTTATATGCTTGCTTTCTCTCTGCTAGATGCAGCAAAAAAATTAGGGGCAAAAGCTTATAAGCAAACAGAAGTGAAATCAATGAAAAAAGAAGTAAATGGGACCTTTACTGTTGAAACAACAAATGGAGTGTTTACAGCTAATCATGTTGTCAACGCAGCAGGGATATGGGCTCCAAAGTTGGGAGAAATGCTGGATCTACGTATTCCGATTGAGCCGAGAAAAGGTCATATTATTGTTGCATCAAGGCAGGAGCATGTAGGTTCGCGGAAGGTCATGGAGTTTGGTTACTTAATTTCTAAATTTGGCGGACAGCGCCGGGTTGACCCTTTAACAGAAAAATATGGGGTGGCACTTGTCTTTGAACCAACAGAGAGCCAAAACTTCCTTATTGGCAGCAGCAGGGAGTTCGCAGGATTCAATTTACAAGTAAATAATGAAATTCTTAAATGCATTGCCAATCGTGCGATCCGCTTTTATCCGAAAATGGCGGATATGATGGTGATCCGTTCATATGCGGGCTTGCGGCCATGGACAGAGGACCATTTGCCAATCGTTTCTAAAGTGGAGCATATTCCAAACTATTACATAGCGGCTGGTCATGAGGGAGATGGAATTAGCCTTTCAGCTGTTACAGGAAAAGTCATTGAAGAACTGATTAATAATAAGGAAACATGTATTCCTGTTGAGCCGCTAAGTTATAACCGGTTTACCTCTATTCAGCATTCATCTCCTGTCCTTTAAGTGGGAGATAAATGCAAAAAAGATAACTATTTCAACAGGGTTTATTCCCTTGCTGAATAAAGTTAAGCCTCCGGCGGATGCCTCAGATTTTTATCGGGCGATGCCCGATAAAAATCTGGGCGCAAATCTGCCAAAGCAGATTTGATAGAAAGGGTGTTGACCATTTGAAGGCAAATAGAGTCTTTACAACGATCGATACACATACAGGAGGGAATCCAACGAGGACATTGATTAGCGGTCTTCCAGAACTTAAGGGAGAAACGATGTCTGAAAAAATGCTCCACATGAAAAGAGAGTATGATTGGATTCGCAAATTACTAATGAATGAACCAAGGGGCCATGATGTCATGTCTGGAGCCTTATTAACAGATCCATGTCATCCTGATGCAGATTTTGGTGTGATTTATATAGAAACGGGCGGTTATTTGCCAATGTGCGGGCATGACACAATCGGTGTTTGTACAGCATTAATTGAGTCGGGATTAATTCCTGTTCAGGAGCCTGTTACTTCGATCAATCTAGATACTCCTGCTGGGCTAGTAGAAGTGGAGATTACCGTTGAAAACGGAAAAGCAAAAGAAGTTTCTTTCTGCAATATCCCAGCTTTTCTGCTAAAAAGTGTTTCCGTAGATGTTGAGGGCATCGGCAAAGTGGATGCGGATATCGCCTATGGGGGTAACTTCTATGCCATTATTGATGCAAAATCAGTTGGATTGGAGCTAGTGCCAGATAATGCATCAAAAATCATTGAAAAAGCGATCAAAATTAGAAATACGATTAACGAAGAAACTGAAATTGTTCATCCAGAACATTCATTTATTAGGGGATTAACGCATGTTGAGTTTTTTACAGAGCCTACTCATGAAGAGGCACATGTGAAAAATACAGTCGTTGTTCCTCCAGGAGGAATTGATCGCTCTCCATGTGGAACAGGTACATCTGCCAAACTTGCCGTGCTTTATTCAAAACAAGAAATTGTCATTGATGAAGAATTTGTCCATGAAAGTATTGTTGGCTCATTGTTCCGTGGGCGTGTTCTTGAGACCACAGATGTGAATGGAGTATCCGCGGTAGTAACGAGAATTGCGGGATCAGCTTGGTTAATGGGCATGCATAAATTCTTTTATAACGAAGATGATCCGCTTAAAGAAGGATTTCTCCTCATTCCCCCAATGGAGGAACATGAAATGGAGGACGTGAAATGAAAATTCAAAAGGCTTATACAGCAACAGATGTTCACGTAGCCGGTGAAGCTTTTCGCATTATTAAAGATGTGCCATTTATTCATTATGAAAGCTTGGAGCAATTAGATGAACAGTTTTTTCATGCATATGCCGATGAAATCAAGCTTTTATTAAATGAGCCCCGCGGATTTGCCGGTTTAAACGGTTGTCTAGTGCTTCCGCCATTTAACAGGGAAGCAGATGCAGCAGTTGTCTTTTTTAATCACGAACAAACAGTGCCATTTCATCATGCGGGGGCAGTAGCAGTGATTACTGCTTTATTGGAATGCGGACATTTATCACCAAAAGAATCAAATGAGTACACATTAGAAACTGTTAGTGGTGCCATTAAGGTTAACGCAGTAATGAAGGATGACGAGGCTGTTTCCGTTAAGCTAAAAACGAAGCCTAGTCAAGTGGTTCAATCAAATGTTCCATTGAACCATAATGAATTACAAACTGAGTACGCCCTTGTACAGGCAGATCAATTATATGCCATTTTTAACAAAAAGGATGTTTCATTCGAACTTCACATGGATGATCTTGCTGATGTACAAAGCTGGGGACAGGCAGTAAATGAAGCAATTGCATCTAACGAATCGATTCAGAGGATCGTTTTATTGGATGATTCTGCAATAGAAATAGGACGAATCAAGACCGTCACCTTCCGCAGAGATAACTTTATCGTCCGTTCGCCAGGCTATGGGACGACTTCAGCCTGTTATGCAAGTCTGCTTTCTAGTGGCGGAGTTTCTAAGGAACAGCCGCTTGAAAATGAAAGTATTTTTAATAGCTTACTAACTGCCCAATTAGCAGATCAAAATGACAGCGGATTTGCGTTTACATTTACAAGCCGCGGTTTCGTCACAGGTATGCAAACCTATCTGCTAGACCCAACGGATCCGTTAGCAGCAGGATTTTTATTAAAATAGCATTCTTGTAAAAGGTGTTGCTTAGTAGGTTGGCTGACAATTAGATGAAATAGGTAGCCGGAATTGGCTGATAAATAGCTGGAATTGGCTGACAACCAGCCGAAATTGGCTGACAAACTGCTCAAATTGGCTACAAATAGCCCATATTGGCTGACAAACCTAAATTTAGCTTTTGAAATGATTCAAACTCACTTAAAAAGTGCTATTTTACCGCATTTTTTAAGGTTTGAGCATATGAGTTTTAATATATAAAGGAGGAAATTGAATATGACAACAATTAGAGGAGCTTATCCAGTTTTAATTACACCAATGACAGAGGCACAGGAAATTGACTGGGGCGGAGTAAAAAATAATGTGAACTACTTCGTTGACCAAGGTGTTTCAGGTCTTGTTATTAACGGAAGTACTGGAGAATTTGTAAGCTTGTCAAAAGAAGAGAAGTTTCAAATGGTAGAAACAGTATTAAAAGAGGTAAACGGCCGTATTCCAGTTATCGTCGGAACAGCTGCTGAAACAACAAAAGAAACAATCGAATATACGAAACAGGCTGAAGCACATGGGGCTGCCAGTGCCTTAATCATTAATCCTTATTATATGAAGCCAAAGGAAAATGAAATTTACCACCATTTTAAAGAAGTCTCAAATGCTGTCAATCTTCCTATCATGCTATATAACAATCCATTCACTTCTGGTGTGAATATGAGCACAGAATTAATGCTGCAAATCGGAAGAGAATGCGAAAACGTTACACATATTAAAGAATCAAGTGGAGAAATTGGCAAAGTAAGAGATCTTGCTAGACAAGGAAAAGGCGATTTCGAAGTGTTCTGCGGAGCAGAGGAACTTGTTATGGAATCTTATTTCGTTGGCGCAACAGGCTGGATTTCAGTTGCTGGTAATATTGTTCCTAAACTTGTAACAGATATGTTCAACCATTTCCAAAATGGAGAAATTGAAAAAGCATGGGCAATTAATGATCGTATTCTTCCGCTTTGCTCATTCTTAGAAGGCTCAGGTAAATATGTTCAAATCGTTAAGAGAGCTATGGACCTGCAAGGATTGGCTGGCGGACCTGCACGTTATCCGCGTTTAGGCTTATCACAAGAAGAAGAGCAAAAGCTAAAAGAACTTCTTGCTAGTTTAGAAACTATCAAAAACTAAGTTTAATGGAGGAGAGAACATGCAAGCGACAAATTATACGTTGAAACCGAAAGTACAGGAATTTTTAGATGGTGTAAAAGGTCTTTATATCAACGGTGAATATGTTCCAGCGAATAGTGGTAAAACATTTTCTGTCGTCAATCCAGCTAACGAAGAAGTCATTGCGGAAGTAAGCGAAGCACAAGAGGATGATATTGCTGCTGCGGTAGCTGCTGCCAGAACGGCATTTGATGAAGGTGAATGGACAAAAATGGATGCGGCTGAGCGCTCACATCTCATCTATAAATTTGCGGATCTATTAGAAGAGAACCGCGAAGAGCTTGCACAGCTAGAATCATTGGATAACGGAAAACCATACAAAGTTGCGCTGTCGGATGATGTGGATGGAACTATCCAGCACTTCCGATATTACGCTGGCTGGGCAACGAAGGTTTTTGGGAAGACAACTAATATTTCGAAGGATTATGTCACCTATACTCTTCATGAGCCAGTTGGTGTTGTAGGCCAAATTATTCCATGGAACTTCCCTCTTGCCATGGCAGCGTGGAAGCTTGGATCGGCACTTGCTGTCGGCTGTACAGTTGTCATTAAGCCGGCAAGCGAAACACCGCTATCCCTTCTTTATATTGGAAAGCTGTTTAAAGAAGCTGGTTTTCCAGATGGTGTTGTGAATATCGTGCCAGGATCGGGCAGAATTGCTGGAGAAGCGATTATCACGCATAAGGATGTCGATAAAGTCGCATTCACTGGTTCAACAGCTGTTGGAAAAGAAGTTATGAAAAAAGCTGCTGAGCAAATAAAGGGTGTAACACTAGAGCTTGGCGGGAAATCACCAGCCATTATTTTAGAGGATGCTAATCTCGAAGAAGCAATAGAAGGCGCATTTAATGGAACGATGTACAATCATGGGCAAAACTGTAGTGCTTGCACACGTGTATTTGTACATCGAAGTCAATATGATCATGTCGTAGAAGCTTTAGCAGAGCGCGCAAACGAACTGAAAGTTGGTCCTGGCATGGATCCTGAAACAGATATGGGACCACTCGTTTCAGCAAAACAGCAGCAAACTGTTCTTAATTATATCGAGCAAGGGAAAAATGAAGGGGCACGCCTTGTAGCAGGCGGAGAAAAAGCATTTGATAAGGGCTATTTTGTGCAACCAACCATCTTTGCAGATGTAGAAGATCATATGGTCATTGCCCGTGAAGAAATCTTCGGTCCCGTCATGTCCATCTTTGTTTTCGACACGATTGATGAAGTTATTAAACGTGCGAACGATAGTGATTACGGCTTAGCTGCAAGTGTTTGGACAGAGAATATCAAGAAAGCTCACTACATTGCAGGCAAGCTACAATCAGGTACAGTCTGGATTAATGATTTTGGCCTTGAATGGGAAACAATGCCTTTCGGCGGATACAAACAATCTGGAATTGGCCGTGAAATGGGTGGAGAATACGGCTTACAAAACTATACAGAAGTGAAGAGTGTTTTTGTTAATATTAAGCAATAGGAAGCAAGGTGACACTTCAAAGTCATATTAAAAAGGAACGGGCAGCTTTATTTGAAAGCTGCCTGTTTTCTTACTGATAAAGGAAAACCAGACAGTGCTAATTAGGAGCTGTTTGGTTTTTTTTTGAATAAGTGGAATAGGCAAATTTATTCAAATGATTTTTTACACTGTCTAAAAATATTTTACAAATGTGTATAAAAAAGTAGACAAGCAGAAAACAATTGCTATTCAAAGTAGTGGGAGAAATATTTATTTTCGGAATTTTACCTAAAGTTGTCTAGATTGGTATAAAAATTGCATATTAAAAAGTAAATCCAAATCACTCGCCAGAGATTCTACATAAAAAATGGAGGTGTAATCAAATGGGGAAATACGTTTTCGGAAGAATTGGCTATATGATTATTACTTTTTTTGTTATTTCAACCTTTACCTTTTTTCTCATGCAAACTTTGCCTGGCTCGCCATTTAATGATGAGAGACTATCCGAGACACAAAAAGAAAGACTATATGAGCGGTATGGTTTGGATGAGCCTGTACCTATTCAATATGTAAAGTATATGACAAATATTGTTAAAGGAGATTTTGGTGTTTCATTCCAATATGACGGCCGGGCCGTTACTGATATTATCGGGGAGAGAATTGGGGCTTCTGCCGTCTTAGGTGCACAATCAATTCTCGTTGGATGTATCATTGGCCTTCTCCTTGGGATAATTGCTGCGGTTAAACATAATACCGCGATTGATTATATGGCAATGGTCATAGCTGTAATCGGATTGTCTGTTCCCAACTTTGTTTTTGCAGGTCTATTGCAATATTGGGTAGGAGTTCGTTTACAATGGCTCCCAGTTGCTTTTTGGGAAGGCTTTGAGTATTCCATCTTGCCAACAATTTCATTATCCGTCTTTGTGATTGCAACTATTGCAAGGTTCATGAGAACGGAAATGCTTGAAGTATTAGGACAAGACTTTATTATTACCGCTAAAGCAAAAGGGCTAAATCATTTTTCCATTATCCTAAAGCATGGGCTTAGAAACGCTGCTATTCCCATTGTTACCATACTAGGACCACTGACAGTCAATCTCATGACAGGAACATTAGTCATTGAAAAAATATTTAGTGTTCCTGGCCTTGGTGAACAATTTGTTAAATCTATTATGACGAATGACTTTTCGGTCATAATGGGTGTGACTTTGTTCTATAGTATCCTGTTTATTGGTGTCGTGCTAATCGTTGATATTTTATACGGGTTGATTGATCCTAGGATCCGGTTATCTGGGGGGACGAAATGATGATGATTAATAATAAAGAAGTCATAATCACAGACGAGATGTTCCAGCCAGCTGTTTCCGAGCAGAGTCCAGAGGCCATTACCCGTCCAGCCATGACATATTGGAATGAGGTTTGGAGGCGCTTTCGAAAAAATAAAGCGGCTTTTACAGGACTAATTCTTATTACGATTATTCTTGGTTTAGCTATTTTTGGTCCTTATGCGAATGAGCATGGTTATGATGAACAAAATTTGACTAGGGCAAACTTGCCTCCAAAAGTTCCTGGGTTAGAGCATGTCTCATGGTTAGGCTTTAATGGGGTCGATATTCAAGGAGTGGACCGCTATGAAGCAAGCGGTATAACGGAATACTTCTGGTTTGGCACAGATAATTTAGGAAGAGATTTATGGACAAGGGTTTGGGAAGGAACACGGATTTCCTTATACATTGCCTTTTTGGCAGCTACCATCGACTTAATTTTCGGTGTTGCCTATGGAGGAATTTCCGCTTATTACGGCGGACGAATTGATAATATTATGCAAAGAATTGTTGAAATTTTAGTTGGGATTCCGAGCTTAATCGTAGTTATATTACTGATTCTCGTTTTACAGCCAGGAATCGTTTCCATTACGTTAGCGATGGTTATTACAGGATGGGTTGGCATGGCGAGAATTGTTCGCGGGCAAATTTTGAAGCTAAAGGAGCAGGAATATGTTTTAGCTTCAAGGACACTTGGTGCACGTGATAGACGCTTAATTTGGAAGCATTTGATTCCAAATTCAATGGGTCCGATTATTATTACAACGATGTTCACGATTCCAACGGCTATTTTTACTGAGGCTTTTTTAAGCTTTATTGGATTAGGGCTGCAGCCTCCAACCGCTTCACTTGGAACACTAATAAATGATGGATATAAATTAATGCGAATTTATCCGCATATGCTCGCTTTTTCTTCCATTATTATCAGCATGATCATGATTAGCTTCAATTTGATTGGGGATGGACTTCGAGATGCCTTAGACCCTAAAATGCGCAAATAGGAGGATGTGAACGTGGAAAAAATACTCGATGTTAAAAACTTGCAAGTATCCTTTGATACGTATGCTGGGGAAGTAAAGGCTGTGCGCGGAGTTTCCTTTCATCTAAATAAGGGAGAGACGCTTGCTATTGTTGGGGAGTCAGGCTCAGGAAAATCAGTTACTTCAAAAAGCCTAATGAAGTTAATTCCGAATCCTCCAGGTAGAATTTCAGGAGGAGAAATTATTTTTGAAGGAAATGACTTGGTTAAATACTCAGAAAAGCAAATGCAGAATATTCGTGGTTCTGAAATAGCGATGATTTTCCAAGATCCGATGACATCCCTTAACCCGACAATGACAGTTGGTAAGCAGATCATGGAGAGTATTGTGAAGCACCAAAAGCTTTCTAAAAAAGATGCGAAGGAAAAAGCGATTGAGCTGTTAAGTATGGTCGGGATTCCACAGCCGGAAAATCGATTGGCATCATACCCGCATCAATTCTCTGGCGGGATGAGACAAAGGGTTGTCATTGCAATGGCTATTTCCTGTAATCCAAAAATATTAATTGCGGATGAACCGACAACAGCTCTTGATGTAACCATCCAGGCGCAGATTCTTGAGCTATTAAAGGATTTACAGAAAAAATTAAATATGTCCATTATTTTTATTACCCATGATTTAGGGGTTGTTGCTAATATTGCCGACCGTGTGGCAGTTATGTATGCTGGGAAAATCATTGAAATCGGAACAGTGGAGGAGATTTTTTATAGTCCTCAGCATCCTTATACATGGGGTCTCTTAGGAGCTATGCCGAATTTGAATGAAAGAGCAGAGGAGCTTACGACCATTCCTGGTACACCACCGAATCTTATTCATCTGCCTGTTGGCGATGCATTTGCCAATCGGAATAAATATGCGATGAATATTGATTTTCAGTTTGAGCCTCCAATGTTTAAGGTATCGGATACACATTATGCAGCCACATGGCTTCTTCATGAAAAATCGCCAAAGATCATGCCGCCTGAAGTTCTTAAAAAGCATAGAGAAGAAGATCCGAAAGAAAAACAAAAGGAACGAATAGCAAAGCAGAAAGAAAAAAAGGAAAAACTTCTTGAAATCCAAAACTTAAAGCAATATTTTTCAGCAGGCTCCAATGTAGTGAAGGCAGTGGATGGTATTAGTTTTGATATTTTTAAAGGAGAAACATTCGGACTTGTAGGAGAATCTGGCTGTGGAAAATCTACAACAGGCCGCACGATTATTGGACTATATGAAGCATCTGATGGGAAAATTCTCTATAACAATGAAAATATTAATAAGAAAAAGTCCTTTAGTGAGGCACAGAAACTAAATCAAAAAATTCAAATGATTTTCCAAGACCCATATTCATCATTGAATCCGCGCCAGACAGTTGCAGATATTATCGCAGAAGGTCTAGACATTCATGGCCTTGCTTCTAGTAAAAAAACAAGAATGGAAAAAGTTTACGAATTACTAGAAACGGTTGGTCTGAATCGGGAGCATGCGAACCGGTATCCGCATGAATTCAGTGGAGGACAGCGTCAAAGAATTGGGATAGCAAGGGCGCTAGCAGTAGAGCCAGAATTTATTATTGCCGATGAGCCTATTTCTGCCCTTGATGTTTCCATACAGGCTCAGGTCGTGAATTTAATGAAAAAGCTGCAGAAAGAAAAAGGGCTGACTTATCTATTTATTGCCCATGATCTTTCCATGGTGAAATATATTAGCGACCGAATTGGAGTTATGTATAAAGGAAGACTAGTAGAATTAGCGGAAAGTGATGAGCTATACGATAATCCTTTACATCCATATACGAAATCACTTCTATCAGCTATCCCTTTACCTGATCCTGCAACAGAGAAAACACGTACAAGAATGAAATTTGATTCTAGCTTTGTTTGGAATGGTGAAGGAGAGGAGCCAATACTTAGAGAAGTAAAGGCGGGACATTGGCTGGCATGTACGGAACAGGAATATGAGGAATACAAGAATCAAAGCATTGATGCCATTTAAGCGAAAAAAGGAAGTGTCTGGGGGAAAGCAATGAAAAAATCAATTTACATCATTTCGATATCACTGTGTATTTCATTCATTGCAACCTTTTTTACAAATGGTGGTAAATGGATTACTTTTATCAACTTTCTGTTTTTTATCTCTATCACACTGCTTATGTTAGGTGGAATTTTAGTAGTACTAAAGGGCGGGATGTTTGATGGAATCATTTATAGCTTTCGGCGTTTTTATAGACGAACATCTAAGCTTGAGAATTATATTTCAGAGCAAACTGGAGAATTACAAAACACCCCTAAGAATAGTTTAAGTGGTTTATCGGTTCATCCAATTCTTATTTCTGGTACTGCCTTATTTTTATTTTCACTTTTTGCTGCGTATTTATGATAAAAAAATAAATTTCAACGGGAGGAAATACAAATGAAACGACTAGAAAATTTGAGAGAAATGTTCGATGGTTTTGGAATTGATGCATTGCTGATTACGAATGATCAAAACCGCAGATATATGACAGGTTTTACTGGAACGGCCGGGTTAGTATTAATTACGAAGGAAGAAGCATTGCTATTAGTAGATTTTCGCTATGTAAAACAAGCAAATGAGCAGGCTGAAGATTTTTCCATCATTCAAGTAAGCACAAAAGCGGAATTGCTCGCTGAAGTTGTTCGACAAACAGAGCGACTAAATATTGCGAAGCTTGGCTTCGAACAAACTCATATGAGCTTTTATTCTTATTCCGAATATCAAGCCCAATTAAAAGCCGAGATGGTTCCACTTACAGGAGCGATTGAAAAGCTTCGGATGATTAAGGATGAAGAGGAGATAAGCCTTATTAGAGAAGCGGCAGAAATAGCGGATGCCGCATTTACACATATTCTTGAGTTTATTAAACCGGGAATCAAGGAAATAGAAGTTTCCAATGAATTAGAGGCATATATGAGACATCTTGGGGCCACTTCCTCCGCATTCGATACGATTGTTGCTTCAGGATATCGCGGTGCTTTTCCTCATGGTGTGGCTAGCTCAAAGGAAATTGAAAAAGGCGATATGGTAACGCTAGACTTTGGTGCTTACTATAAGGGCTATCGTTCCGATATAACGAGAACGATTGCGGTTGGCGAACCGAAGGAAGAATTAAAAGACATTTATCATATTGTGCTAGAGTCGCTTTCAAAAGCCTTAGCAGGCATAGGACCAGGGATGACTGGAAAAGCAGCAGATGCTTTATCAAGAGATTTTATTACTGAAAAAGGCTATGGCAAGCAATATGGCCACGGCTCAGGTCATGGCATTGGTCTAGATATTCATGAAGAGCCGTTCAAAAATACAAAGTGTGAGATTGTGATTGAGCCTAATATGGTCCTCACAGTTGAACCGGGCATCTATATTCCAGACCTTGGAGGAGTCCGTATTGAAGATGATATTTTAATTACTCAGGCCGGCATTGAAATTATCACGAAATCTCCAAAAGAATTAATTATTTTATAGCAGCAATGCAAAAAACATATAAAAAAAGGGGTAATTCTAATGAAAATCAAAAGTATTATCATCCTTGCTTTCATGCTTCTATTAAGTTCTTTTTTAACAGGCTGTTATGGAGGAGAAAGTAAGAAAACAACTACAACTACAACTTCAGAAGGAGATAGCAGCAAGGGAGAAGTTCAAGCAGTAAGTGAGCAAGTCCTCAACCTTGTAGAAGGCGGAGAACTGCCAACCCTTGATACTCTAGGACTATTCGATGCATTATCAAGCAGAACCATGAATAATATTTTTGAAGGACTTTACAGACTTGACGAATCTCATGCACCTGTACCAGGTATGGCAGAAAGCTATGAGATGAGTGAGGATGGAAAAGTTTATACATTCAAAATTCGTTCAGATGCAAAATGGAGCAATGGAACATCTGTAACGGCAAAGGATTTCGAATTTGCATGGAAGAAGGCAATCAATCCTGACACTCTATCAACCTATTCTTATCTTTTCAATGACATTAAAAATGCTGCAGCAATCCAGGATTCCGAAAATAGCTTATTTGGAAAGGTAGATGAATTAGGCGTTAAAGTTATAGATGACCAAACATTGCAAATTGAACTAGATCATCCAGTGCCTTACTTTTTAAGCTTAGTTACTTATCCAGTATTTTTCCCGCAAAATAAGGAATTTGTGGAATCTCAAGGGGATCAATATGCCCTAGAAGCAGCGAACCTTATTTATAACGGTCCTTTCGTATTAGATTCTTGGGAGCATGAGGTTGGCTGGACTTATAAGAAAAATTCAAGCTATTGGGATGCTGCGACAGTTAAGCTAGAAACCATCAATGTCAAAGTTGTTAAAGAAGCAGCAACAAGGGTTAACCTGTATGACACAGGACAACTTGATTTAACTGAGATCGCGTCTGAATTTATTGGCCAATATGCAAATACACCAGAATTCCATACATTGCTAAAGCCAGAAGTATTCTTTATCCGCATGAATCAACAGAATAAATACTTGGCTAATGTTAATATCCGTAAGGCAATCGATATGGGTTGGGATAAGAAATCTGCTGCAGAAAGCCTGTTAAATAACGGCTCTGTACCGGCTTATTATTTAGTTCCTAAAGAATTTGCATTTGATGACAGCGGGAACGACTTCCGTACAAAATACGCTGGCTTTAATAATGAAGGAATCGAGAAAGCAAAGGAATATTGGGAAAAAGGGTTAGAAGATCTAGGTGTTAATAGCATCGAGTTAGAATTCCTAAGCTACGACAGCGAGGAAAGAAAACGCGTCAGCGAATATTTCAAAAATCAGTTAGAGACCAATTTGCCTGGCTTAACGATTAAGATCAATCAGCAGCCTAATAAGCAAAAGCTAGCCTTAGAATCAAGCCTGCAATATGATCTTACTTATTCTGGCTGGGGCCCTGATTTCCAAGACCCAATTACATTTATGGATCTTTATCTATCTGATGGCCCATATAACTGGTCAAATTACGGGAACGAGAAATTCGATAGTCTCATAACAGAAGCAAAAACAAATCCAACTGATGTTCAAAAAAGATGGGAAAATATGCAGGAAGCTGAAAGAATCCTCATCGAAGAGGATGCAGCCATTTCTCCGATGTACCAATCTGGTCTTGCCCAGTTGAAAAAGCCATATGTTAAAGGATATGTAGCTCACCCATTCGGAGTATTTGCTTCTTATAAGTGGACCTATATTGAAGGGAAATAATTTTGTTATTCTTAGTCCGTGTCCATTCTTATAGCGCGGACTAAGAATCTGAAAAGGATTATTATGATTTAAGTTCCAATAATACTCGATCTAATAAAACTATTTAAATTGGAGGTAATTCCATGAACTTCAGCAAAATGTTTACAACCGTTGATTTGCATGTTGCAGGAGAACCGTTACGTGTTATTACTGGCGGATTTCCAGAAATAAAAGGTGATACCCAGTTAGAAAGACGTGCCTATTGCATGGAGCATTTAGATCACTTACGAGAAGTATTAATGTACGAACCACGTGGCCATCATGGAATGTATGGGTGCATCATTACTCCTCCAGCAAGTCCGCATGCTGATTTCGGGGTGCTGTTTATGCATAATGAAGGATGGAGTACGATGTGCGGTCATGGGGTTATCGCTGTGATGACGCTCGGCATTGAGACAGGCATGTTTGATCTATCAGGCGGAAAAGAAAAATTTATTATTGATAGCCCAGCAGGCGAAGTAGTCGCTTATGCAAAATATAATGGAAATCAAGTAGAATCCGTTTCATTTGAAAATGTCCCTTCATTTGTTTATAAGAAGGATGTTCCAGTGAAAATTGACGGCTATGAATTTAATGTTGATATTGCTTATGGAGGCGCTTTTTACGCTGTTGTTGATAGTAAAGAAATGGATTTGAAAGTAAACTTTAAAGATGTAGCGGCTCTCCAAACATGGGGCGGGAAAATCAAACATTACATCGAAAGCCAAATGGAAGTGAAACATCCGCTTGAGCCTGGATTAAAGGGAATCTATGGAGTTATTTTTTCAGACGAGCCAAAAAAAGAAGGGTCAGACCTTCGGAATGTGACCATTTTTGCTGATGAACAAGTTGACCGTTCACCATGTGGAAGTGGAACCTCTGCCAGAGCTGCAACACTCGTAGAGCAAGGCCGTCTAAAAGAGGGAGAAAGCTTTGTCCATGAGTGCATTACCGATGGCCAATTTATTGGCGAAATATTATCGCTCACTAAAGTTGCGGATTATGACGCAGTTGTTTCTAAAGTATCCGGGCAGGCGTATATTACCGGGTTCCATCAATTTGTCGTAGATCCGAGAGATCCATTAAAGCAAGGATTTTTATTAGCTTAATAGACGTTCTTAAATTTGAATTTGAAAAAAAAGCTGATTGTAGCCATCCATTACAATCGGCTTTTTTAGTTTAACCGCTATCACCCCTAAAAATGCAGTATAATTTAAGACAGCAGATAATCAAATTACTTGACACAATTTACATACAAAAATATAATTACTTACATAAAGTAACTTATATATAAAATCAAGGTGATTGTCCAAATGACTAATCATAAAGATAGTAAATAGGTTACCAGCCGTATGAAGTTTAATGAATTAATTCGAAAAAAATATTTTTAATCTGTTGACAATCAAAAATGAATATATTATCATTATCTCGTATTCAAGATAAATGATTTAAAGATATATGAATTAAGGGTTATTTCGAAAATATTCGAACTTGATCAAAATTCAATTTATAAGATGGAACTAATTTTTCGCCTTAATATCTCAAGGTTGAGATTCTTGAAAGGTAGATGAATAAGTTGAATTTATATTTGAAAAACTAGTAAAAGTACTGCAATAACAATAATTTTTTAAGTGGATCACGGTAATAATAAAGCTTGAACCTCACAATAAACTGATAGCGAAAATAAGGAACAAAAAGGCAGAGCACAATGCCAATTTAAAGGGGTTGATGCTTTAATAAACTTTTTTAAAAACGACATAATAATATAGGTGGTGCAGGAAAATGGGTTTTTTAAACAGACTATTTGGTGGAACAGATCAGAAGGAGGAAAATACAATGACTAAATTAAACATCGGAATTATTTTAGGAAGCACACGTCAAGGACGTGTAAGCCCGCAGGTTGGAGAATGGGTAAAAGGAATTGCAGACAAACGTGGAGATGCAAATTATGAAATCGTAGATATTGCAGACTTTAATCTGCCATTCTTAGGAACAACAGATGGTACAGAACCTGGAATCGCAGCATGGAATGAAAAGCTTGCTAACTTAGATGGATTCGTATTCATCGTTCAAGAATACAATCACAGTATTACTGGAGCATTAAAAAATGCACTTGATTTTGCACGTGAAGCATGGAACA
Source organism: Bacillus sp. JJ1532 (assembly GCF_036965085.1). Taxonomy (NCBI): domain Bacteria; kingdom Bacillati; phylum Bacillota; class Bacilli; order Caryophanales; family Bacillaceae; genus Bacillus; species Bacillus sp. JJ1532. The sequence continues at coordinate 29,565 of NZ_JBALOW010000023.1, read as the reverse complement.
ATAAAGCAGCAGGTATTGTAAGCTATGGTTCAACTGGTGGAGCTCGTGCAGCAGAACATTTACGCGGCATCATGGGAGAATTATTGATTGCTGATGTTCGTACACATCCAACATTGTCATTATTTACTGATTTTGAAAATATGTCTGAATTCAAACCAGCTGAATTACACCTCAATAATGTTAATGACATGCTTGACCAAGTAAACGCTTGGAGCGGTGCATTAAAAACGATTCGATAAGAATCAATAAATGGGAGGGGATTATAATCAATCCCTTCCCTTTTTGACTTTAATGGGAAATGTAGGAGGGAAAAAAATGAAACAAGTAAAATCGCAGCAAGAATATCGTGAGCAAATAACAAATGATGAGCTTTCTGTGGGCATTTTTACAACTACTTGGTGCCCTGATTGCAAACGATTAGATATGTTTATTAACGATATCATAGAGGAGAATCCCGATAAGAAATGGTTTACTATTGATCGAGATGAATTCCCGGAAATTTCTGAGGAACAATCAGTAATGGGAATCCCATCTTTATTAGTTTTTAAAAATGGCGAAAAGCTTGCTCATTTGCATAGTGCTAATGCAAAAACGCCAGAGCAAGTAAAAGAATTCTTAAATAATCTATAAAGAACAAAAAGCTAATCGGAACCATGTGATTAGCTTTTTTTTGTTCATTTGGGGCAAATGTATCTAGATTTTCCCTAGCTCAACTTTTTTGCCCATTCGTTATTTTTATATAATGATGAAAAATCGTTGCTCTAGACCCACATACAGAACAGTTGATAAGATATGGGAGGGATAAGAGAAGGGGAGTAGCCATGGAGAAACTAAGATACGAACAACTAAAGATGGGTGAACGTGGAGTTATAGTTAGTATCAGTGCTTATATTATTTTATCTTTGCTAAAGCTGATTATTGCAGCTGCGACCAACTCTGAAGCTCTAAAGGCAGATGGATTGAATAATGTGACGGATATTATTGCTTCAACGGCTGTCCTCATTGGATTGAAGCTTTCCCGAAAGCCTCCTGACGATGACCACCCATATGGGCATTGGAAGGCGGAAGGTGTGGCAACATTAGTAGCTTCCTTTATTATGGTGTCAGTTGGGATTCAAGTGCTGTATGGGGCTGCTCACTCTTTCTTCGATATGGAAAAGAAAGCGCCAGATTTAATTGCAGCGTGGACAGGAATTTTTTGCGCTGTGGTCATGTTTGGTGTTTATCGATATAATCTTAAGCTTGCTAATAAAATTAATAGTCAATCTGTTATGGCTGCTGCTAAGGATAATTTATCCGATGCCTGGGTAAGTATTGGAGCGGCAGTTGGGATAATCGGGTCCCAATTTCATATACCATGGCTTGACCCACTTGCAGCCATGATAGTGGGTATTCTTATTTGTAAAACAGCTTGGGAGATTTTCCGAGAAGCCTCACATCATTTGACAGACGGCTTTGATGAAAAATTATTAGAGGACTATAAAACAACAATTCTAAATACCTTTGGGGTAAAAGGAATAAAAGAAATTAGAGCTAGAAATTACGGGAATAATACGGTTGTCGATATCGTAATCCTCGTTAATTCAAAATTACACCTACAGGAAGCTCATGATATTTCAACCATTGTCGAGAACGTACTCATACAGGAACATGGTGTCTATACGGTACATGTCCATGTTGAACCAAACTCTGTTACAGGACCAACTCAAAAATCATTAAACGATAAAAATAGTCTAACGGATTAGCAAATAGAAAGCTGAGTCCGTTAGACTTTTTCTATGAAGATTGCCCCTCATATCATTTATTAAATAGTTCGTGGCTTTTCTCCTGTGAGATGTGCCTCAAACATATCGATAATTTCTAGGAATCTTTCAGCTTCGCGGAAGACATGATCTGCTAATAATGGGTGGATAATACTTTTTATTTTACATTCCTCAATTAAATCTCTTGCCGTTTTCTTAAAGTCCTTCAGTGAAGCAACAGACACACGATTCTGATCAAGGAATTGATCTAGAAGAGGAACAGTCTGAGACTGCGGCTTCATAGATTCTAAATCTCTTGCTTGAAAAACTAATTGATCAAAATCATTGCTGAAATTTCGGGCCAAATCAACTAGCTTTCTTTCTGACGGATCGAGAAGATGTCCGATGAATTGGGCATGATCAGCCATGATCCTCAAGAAGAAAACATTCTCCTTAATGATTGCATCAGGCAGTGCTTTCAATTTCCCTTCATTTAATTCAATTAATCGTTTTCGAAAATAATTGGCTTCCCTGCTTGTGTGATCAATTAAAAGGGGAAAATTATTTGCCCCTGGTAATTTGCAAGAAAGTACTAATCCTAACACCTTCCGCTTAAAGGCAAAAATATTCGTTGCAGCCTGCATGACTTGGGTATTAAACCTTCTTATTTGATCAGGAGTCGTTTGATTTGTAAAAGCATGAGATTGCTGTTCGATCTGTTCAAAAATATGATAAAACTGATTTGCCTCCGCAATTAATTGTGTATCCTCACATCTGAACCCTAATCTGAGAAATAGTGAATGCTCCTTCATGATCCTCGACCAAAAACGAATTTCATCTAATGAGCGTGTAACGAACATCACTGGATTAATTTGAGTGTAATGATCTGGTGAGTGTTCAGGCATGGTCATATCCATTCCCCCTTTAATAAACTTTGTCTTTAAAATTTATTAGTAAGAAGGATGAATATACATTGTCCTAATAATCTTTAAGTAAATTTACTTAGATTGTAAGGGTTAACCAGTAGTTTTTTTACTATCATTCTCCTTTTTCTCTTCTTTTGGAATAAATACTCCTTTATTAGGATCCCACTTCATGCCGCTTTTCTGTGCGTGAATTCCGTAAATGGTATTGTGTATTAAATCTCTAGATATCACTGTAGCCCCAGTTACTAATATTCCTTGAACGACAGATTCGATTTCAAATCCATAATGTAAAAGGCAAGCAATGATAGCAAAAAACAATTTTATCCATGCATGACTCCATAAAACTTTTAAGCAGTTGAATATTTACTTTTTAGCATAAAAAAATGACAAATATACCCCAGATAATGACTTTTCTTCACTTAAATATATGACTTTATTTTTTCATAATAAAGCTAACACATAAATGTGAAACAATTGAAGTGGAGGCTAGAATATGAAAAAAGTAATGAAAATGATTGGGATTGGATTTATCAGTTTTATTGTTTTATTGATGTCAGCTGCGCTTGTTTTTGGCAGTTCAAAGCATGGTGATTTAAAAGGGAGTGAAGAGACGAAGGCGAAGGAGTTCATGAAGGAATTTGTAAGGAAAGCGCCTTTCGATGGAACGATCCTTGTGCTTCATAAAGGGTTGGATAAAGATTATCACTCTGACCATTGATAGGGATTTCTTTATTTATTGAGTCCCACAAAAGCTATCACAAGTCCATGCATATCCCCGCAGAAAAGATCCAGTTACCTCGCCTATCTATATTGATATTAGGTAGAAATAACCAAATAATTTTCGCTTGTATAGGACAAGTTGGGATCTGGGAAGGCTGAAGGTAAGGAGGCGATGTATGGATGGAGACGTTTGAAGCGTTGTCGTTGATGATTAGCTTTGGGATGTTGGTTATCGCCGTTCTACAATTTAAAGATAAGGATAAGAATTCTTGAACACGCTGAAAAAAGCGTGTTTTTTGTTTGTGGGGATTTCTTCAGGAGGTTGTAGTTGTAAATGATCAACAAGAGGGCGAAAAGGGCTGCATTCATTCAGTCGAATGGATCGCAGCCGCTATTATAAAATGTATTTAACCTGTAAAGGTAATCTAAAAGATCTAAGCTAGCTTTTTTAATTCGTGTCGTGACTCTATCCGTTTTTCAATTTTCTCTAAAGCCTTTTTGTCATTTAATAGTTCCTGTTTGTTTTCTTCAATAAGCTCTTTTAATGTTTTACGCATTTTCTATACATCCTTTATTTTTATTTAGTCAGAATATTCTATACTTATATGTTACACCTATTTACATGTTTTAATCCTTAACTATTTGAACATTTTGTGAAATTTTGCACTTATTTGCTGATCTCAAAATAGTGGGGGATTATTTTACGCTTATCAGTATGAAGGATTGATACCTGATTCAATCAAAAAAAAGAACACAATGCATCTGCACGTGTTCCCCAATCTTTTTTTAAAATAAAACCTCAAGAATTATTGATTAACATAGAAAATTCTAGTTTCCCTGGTGATTTTACCTGCATTATTTGCTACTTCGAACGTAACAACATGGAACTTTTCTTTTAATGGTTCTTTCACCTGGAAGGATAGAGTTGAATTTTCTTTATCAAAAGTTGGCTTATATTCAATACCATCCACTATCATACGGATACTGGCCTCATCTAATTTAGATCCTTTATCGCGTACAATAGTAGCTTTCAAAAGAGGTGTATTGCTTTGAATTACTTCACCCATTTTGATTGCTGGGATAACAGAAAGCTTTTGGCCAACTTTGTCGGGGTTATGTGCTGCTGCCTTTTCTACTTCTTTTAACACACGTAATGTATTCTTTCCTAATAATTTCTCAAGATCTTGTTTTGAATAACCTCTTTTAACTAATTCCTCTGTTACCTTATACAATTCCGAAGAATCTTTTATATCTGATGGAAGTGGCCCTCCATCAAAATCAGAGCCAAGCGCTACATGATCGATGCCAATCAATTTAACAGCATAATCAATATGATCTACATAATCCTTTATATGGTTTGGTTTATTAGGATATTCATAGGTCAAAAATTCAGGATAAAAAACAATGCCTACTACCCCACCATTTTTAGCTAATGCCTTAAGCTGGTCATCTGTTAAGTTTCGTTGATGATTTCTTAATGAATGGACGGCAGAGTGACTCGCAATAATCGGAGCTTTAGAAACCTTAATAACATCCCAAAAGGTATTTTCAGACATATGTGAGACGTCAATAATCATTCCGAGTCTATTCATTTCTTCTGCAACTTTTTTACCCAGTTCTGTCAACCCGCCTTGAGAAGGGGTTCTATTCGGATCCCCATATACTCTGTTTGCTCCTTCTCCTAAGGCATTTGAATAGTTCCAGGTGAATCCAACTGCTCTTACCCCAAGGTCGTAATATTGATGGAGTAAGCCAATCGCATTATGTTCTTCTAAGGAATATGCTCCTTCAATAGTTGGTACAGCAGCGATTTTTCCATTGTGAACAGCTTTCTCAATTTCCTTTAGAGAAGGGGTGATACTGAAAATATCTGAATTTCTTTCTTCAGTCCAATAAAGGGCATTAATTAAAGCTAAGGTTCTGCTTATGCTGCGCTCATTATTTCCGTAGTAGCCTGATGTATAAGCAGCAAAGAACGGAACTTTTAGCCCTCCCTCATGAAGTTTTGGTATATCAATATGGAATGGAGTATTATTTTTAATATCGGTCGTTGGCAGCCATGTATTTGGATCAACAACCTTCATCATCGTATCATTATGGCTATCCACGACTATCGAGTTAAAATGGATATCTAATGCGTTTGAACCGTTTGCGGATACTTCATTTTGTTGATATGTAAGTGAACCGGAAAATATTAATAAAACAGCCGCGAGAAAAACAAACATTTTTTTCATTAGAGAACCTCCTTATAAGTTAGTAAACTATAAATCTCGTTATAATCTTTTTTGCTAGATCCGTACTATTTAGGGTAAATCCCTCCTTAATCCCTATGATTTATAAGCAAGTGATTCTTGTAGTTTAGATCATTATATAACCGTATTTTCCCATTTTCAAACATTACTGAACATTCAGTAATATAGTCCTGTCCTCATATATACCTTTAATCACACTTTAGAAAACAGATTGTTACAAAGGGCTTAATCCCTTTGATAATGCAATAACTCTATGAAAGTACAATGAATAAAAAAGAATCACAGTGCGGGAGCACGGTGAGTATTTTCCTCGTCTTTATAAGAAATCAAACTTAATTCAAAGAAGATCAACAAGGTTCCGAAAGGGCTGCGAGTGATTCGGAAGTGATCTCCCGACTGTAGTTGGGAGGGGGAGTTCACGGTGCGGTGGTGATTGCAGGTGGGGGTGCTGCAATCACCGCCGCATACGAATGACTCGCAGCTATCTTTTTTATAGAGGATGATACTGCTTGCTTGATAAGGTGGTGTGAAATTAGATGTTCTATCCTTTTTCATATATATTCACAGATTCCTTCAGTCTAGGAAGCGTCCTTTTGTCTTTCGTCCTAGAAAAAGGGGCTGTCCGTAATGTACACATGATTCATTCGACACCCTAAAAAACGGTAATTAAACCCTATTTACCCCAAGATTGTTTATAAAATATAATTTGATTCGTTAGTGCGATTTGTAAATATAAGGATAAAAAGGTATTTTATTCATTTGGATTTTAAAAATACAAAGGAGAGGATGTAATCTTATTAATCATATTTGTTTTATACAGATGATTGTAAAATAGTAGAAAATGAGTTTACAAAGTTAGGAGGAAAGAGAGATGAAACTTAAGCCAATATTAGCCATATTGTTAAGTAGTATTCTTATCATGAGTCCGCTAAAAGGAAATGCACAAAGTAATGAAGTAAATAAAGAGGTATTAAGTGTAATTGAATCTAAGATTCAGGAGATAGATAGTTTACTTTTATCAAGTCCGGATAAAGTACAATGTTATGAAAAGTGTACTCAAGCTGAGATTGAAAAACAAAAAGAGACTTTTTTAGATCAAGTAAACAATATACATGTTGAAATAGAAGAATACTTTAATTCTCTTGATGAGTCTGTGCAAAAATACGAATTTGAGGAACTGGTTGAAAAGTTAGATGAATTAGACTTAGAAGCAAATAGAGTTCAGGGTGAAGAAGAGGTTAGCGAATCTGTTTTAACGGAAGGTACGGACGGGTTTAACTCTCTTTCGGCTACTACTTACTGGCGTTATGGTGATATTTTGTATTACGGAATAGGTAGCGATAATGCTGCTGGCGAGCCTTCTTTTACAGGTCATACAGCTGTGCTGTCAACCACTGATTATTATGTAATTGAAGCATCCAGAACATCAAGTTCTGGAAATAAAGTTTTTCATTGGAATAGAGATAAACTATGGAAAGGCGCTTCTGGCATTAAGCAATATAAAGTAACTACTCTATTTGGAACAAACGCTACCGCAGCAGAAAGAAAAAAGGCAGTTACATTTGGGTTAAACCAAAGAGGTGAACCCTATTCACTTAAAACAGCTCTCTGGAATAACAATTATTGGTATTGCTCTAAGCTAACGATGAGACAGTGGTATGATGCAGGATATGATCTGCGAGGTGCTAGAGGTTTACATTGGAGTGGATTTTTACTTGTCATTCCATTTGATATTAGAATTGATGCAAATACGCGTTTAATAAAGGATTGGGGTAGGTCATTACCTAGTAAAATTTAATTTACAAATCCGTGGTCCAACTCCACCATCATTAAGACTGTAGCGCTTTTAGCCTTCCCATTCGACCTCCATACTTGAGTAACAGAAGTAATTATCAGTAAAAAAGCCACCTGCTTTAGCAGGTGGTCGTTTAAGGGTCAGAAAAAACAAAAGATTCTAGATTATTCTATTAATATTAAAGAATAAGGGTATCTGGAGGAATTATGAAACGAAAATTACTTTTTGTTGCTATCATAACAATATTGATTGGAATCATGATTACTATTTATACTTGGAATAAATCAACAGATAATAGTAACCGCATAGTTGTTAAAGGAATTGAAAATTTTAGTCCTAAGATAGAAGGTCCAGAAGAAGATCGTTATTTATTATTCTATCCAGCCGATCCAAGAACCTCTCAATCATTTACACTAGTTAAGGAAGTATCCATAACGGGAGAAGTGCAAAAGGAGTATGAAATTAGAGATAACCAATTTTTCCGCATGGAAATTCATCAAAAGCCAAATGAAATCAACCAGCTGTATGTTTCTTTTTTCGGTGCGGCTGCCATCGATAATTGGTTTTATACTTATGATATAGATCAACGCAAATTTAAGAAGGTTAATTTAACCTATTTTAACTATGATGTAGGTGTTGATCATATTAAACATTTTGGTCAGGATGTTTTATTCCAAACCATTGTCTCGCATAGAACAGGGGATCAAAATACAAATGAAGATAACCAATTTAACATGTCTATTTCTAACTTTTCTAGAGAAAAAAGTTATGAAACTGAATATGGTTATCCACCAAACTGGTCTCCGCTATTACAGCTGGGAGAAAAAATCATCTATGCAGGTAATGGACAGGTGAATGATGAAGGAATTGCCGATCAAGCTTTTATCGGGATCATTGATCGACAAAATGAGTCCGTTGAATATACAAACTTCAATAAACAATCGACCGAATTTTATCCCGTATATGCAAAAGAGAACCAAGCTTATATAATTGGCAATTCTGGAAAGCTCTTTGTAATAGATAAAGACGGCGATTATAAAACATACGAACCCTTTAAAGAAATACCCCCTCAAAGTTTCTATTATAAGATTGAAGGCGGCGGTACACTTTTACTAAATGAAGAGGCTGCTTTGCACAGCGTATATAATGAGAGCTCAGGAACCACGTTAGGTTTGTTGTCATTCAAAGAGAAACCAACATTCACTGTTCTAGAAAAAGATTATATAAAAAAAGAAAACTCGTATAGGCTATTATATCAAGACATAAACAAACAAGAAATTTACTTACTTGAAACAGATGGTGAAAAACATGGTAACTTACTAGTTCTAGACAATCATTCTTTTGATTTAGTCCATAAAATCCCTGTCGATTATGAGTATTTACTGGATTTTGTCATTAAAAAATGATTGTGAACAGATCAGTTTAGAAAAAACACCCCAGCACTCGCAATCATTGGAGTAGATTATTATTTATTTAGAAAGAGACAGTTAAGTCTTGATGATCTATTTAAATCAAATGGAAAGTACAAGTATTTCAAAGGATATAACCCTGCAGCTTTGATAGTTTATGTAGTTGCTACGGCCATCGGATTCTTCTTTTTCCTATAGTACAGCTTCTTTGTTTCCACTGCATTAGCTTTTGTTTTTTACTATTTCGTTACCAAAGCGTTTGCTAAAAATATCCCGTCATAATAGAAGAGGAATTAATTGTATATCCTATCGATGACTCCAAACCTAATATCCAAGTATATTGATATTTTCGAAAAACATAAACTAACTTAAATAACTTTTGCTTTTGATTGATTCCCCCTTCTGGATAAAGCATCCGTTAATTAATAAAGTAATCAGCATTCCAGGTTGTGATTCACTTGCTGCCGCAATTTCTCCCTTCGCTAGCTCAACCTTGGCGGCATCTTTCCTCGAATAAGCGTCATTAGTCCTACTTCATAGATAAAGAATACTCACGGTGCGGGAGCACGGTGAGTATTTTCATTGCCATTAGATATGTAAAACTTCATTCAAAGATGATCAACGAGGTTCCGAAAAGGCTGCGAGTGATTCGGAAGTGATCTCCTGACTGTAGTTGGGAGGGAGTTCACGGTGCGGTGGTGATTGCAGGTGGGTTTGCTGCAATGTCCGCTGCAGACGAATGACTCGCAGCTACCTTTGCATTCAAAGAGGATTAATGGAGCAACTATATCAATTTCATCGATTTTTTTAGTGATTTCTCTTTATATTTAACCTCAAACAAAAAGGCAGTAGTTTAACTTCTCCCAATCCAAAATTAATCTGACTCTATATTTTTGCTAATAAAAACCCTTTTATTTTGAATTTTTTGTATATTTTTTATATTTTTATATTTTTATTATTGAAAATAAAGTTGATTTAAACTATAATCAAAATTATTAAAACTGGAAACGTTTCCAAATTAAAATGGGGGGTATTATTATGAAATCTCAAAAATTCTTTATCATTATTCTTTCAATTGGTTTATTGTTCGCACTCACTGCATGTGGAGGTGGTCAAGCAGGTACTAAAGGTGGAAATTATTCAGTGGATGAAATCATTATTTCACACGTTGCTCCTGAAAATACTGCTAAACATGTAGGAGCTCTTGCGCTTAAAGAAAAAATAGAGAAGGCTTCTAATGGTGAAATTAAAGTGAAACTGTACTCCAACAGTTCACTTTACAATGATAAAAATGAATTTGAAAATCTAGTTGCAAATAATGTTCAATTTATACTTCCTGATATGTCCAAATTGGTGAAATATGAACCGGCATTTGATTTAGCTTCCTTACCGTTAGCTTTTAGCTCTGATGAAGCAGCGGAAGGGTTTTGGGACGGAGAAAACGGACAAAAAATTATGAAAAGTATTGAGAAAGAAGGGGTCAAAGCACTAACCATGTGGCCTAATGGTTTCAGGGTCATAACAAATAACAAGAGACCTATTCATTCCCCCGAAGATTATAAGGGATTAAAAATACGCACTTCAAGCGGAGAAGTCCTTGCCGATGTATTCAAAACACTGGATGCTGGAACTGTTTCCATTGCATTCAATGAAGTTTATACAGCTCTTCAACAGGGAACTATAGATGGTCAGGAAAACACCCTAAGTAGTGTCGCATCTGCTAATTTCGATGAAGTTCAAGATTTTCTTACTATTAATAATTTTAGTCGGGTTGATTATGTACTATTAACAAACTCTAAGTTTTGGGATAGCCTTGATGAAAAAACCCAAAAGGTTGTTCAAGAAGGAATTGATGAGGGGACAAAAACTGCGAGAGCGGAAGTTCAAAGGTTAAATGAAGAGGGTTTAAAGAAAATGAAGGATAGAGGGGAAATAGAAATTCACGAATTTTCTCAGTCAGATATTGAGAAATTCAGAAAGTTATTCCAACCAATATATGATAAATACACGCCTATATTTGGTGAGGAAGTAGTAAAAGATGCAATGAGCCGTTGATATTTTAAGAATTATAAAAAAAATGAGGAAGTGATGTCAATGAATAGAATTGCCAAGATTGAAAGGGTTATTATGATCCCACTATTCCTAACAGGAATGTGCATAAGTTTTTATGGAGTAATTATGCGTTATATTTTTAACAGTCCTGTTCATTGGATTGAGGAAATATTTGCTCTCACTTTGGTTTGGGCGATTTTCATTGGATTTAGTACTGCTTTAAAAAATAATAATCATATCGCACTCGATCTCTTGTATTCAATCCTTCCCAAAAAGATTCAACGCATATTAGATTTAATTGGATATTTGATTGGGATTATGTTCTCCATTTTCTTTATTTACTATGGCTTTCTAATGGTAATTGAAGCATACAAAATCGGAGGAGTTTCACTCGATGCTAGACTACCTCTTTGGATAACTTCTATAATCATGCCTTTAACGGGATTATTTTTAATACTAGCGTATATAGAAAAAATCATTAACCACCTTAAAGGTAAAGAGGAGAATCGTGATGATAATACAATTCTTGCAGGATAATGCAGTTATAGTTTTGTTTGCTTCATTTGCATTACTCCTTCTTATTCGGGTTCCAATAGGGATTAGTCTTGGAGTCTCAAGTATTATAGGTCTATTACTTATTAATTACAATCTGCAGACTATCCCTCATAATATGTTTTCCGCGGTAGATAGTGTTGTTCTAATGGCAATTCCCGGGTTTATTTTTGCGGGTTTGATAATGGCTAAAGGAGGAATATCCTTCCACCTTATTGAAGCACTCAAAGCCTGGGTGGGTCATATAAAAGGCGGTATTGCTGTCGTAGCCATTCTCGCCTGTATGATTTTCGCTGCCATCTCTGGATCAAGTCCAGCCACTGCAGCTGCTGTGGGATCAATCATGATTCCGGCCATGATTAAAGCAGGTTATAGCAAAAAGTATGCGATGGGGCTTATTGCTGCTGGAGGAACTCTTGGTATATTAATTCCACCATCTATAGCCTTGATCCTTTATGGCTCAATTGCTGAGCAATCAATAAGTGATCTTTTTATTGCAGGTGTAATACCAGGAATATTAATGGGAGTTATGTTAATAATTTTCTCCATTATTTATGCTCGGATTCATAATCTTGGTGGGTTAGAAAAGGCAACCCGTGAAGAAAGATTAAAAAAATCATCTAAAGCACTTTGGGGTTTCTTACTACCAATTGTCATTATTGGTGGTATATATTCAGGAGCAGTTACACCAACAGAAGCATCTATAGTAGCTGTGTTTTATTCATTAATCATTTCATTATTTGTTTATAAAGAAATGACAAAAGAAAAGTTCTTAGAGATTGTAAAAGAATCAATAAATACAACTGCGATGATTTTTTTAATCATTGCTTCAGCTCTAATATTTTCTACATTCCTTACAATTGAACAAATACCACAAGCATTCTCTGAATGGATTGCAGCAAATAGTGCGAATAAATGGATGTTTATAATTGGGATTAATCTAATGTTCTTTGTTCTTGGAATGTTTTTAGAAGCAGTAGCTATAATATTAATCACTTTACCTATAATAGTACCTGTTTTAATTCACTTTGATATTAACTTAATTCATTTCGCTATTATTATGACCATCAATATGGAACTGGCAATGATAACTCCTCCAGTAGGTTTAAATCTTTTCGTTGTTAGCGGAATAGCTAAGGAAAGGATAGGAACAGTAGTTAAGGGAGTTTTACCGTTTTTTGTAATAATGGTCGTTTGTTTAGTGCTCGTTGTCATCGTACCAGAAATTTCATTATTTCTAGTAAATAAATAAGAAAATTCAAATGAGTTTTACTATGATTTAAAAATTACTAACTTGGAGACTAATAGCATGACGAAAAAAATTACTATTAAAGATGTTGCAAAGCATGCTGGGGTTGGCCTAGGCACGGTTTCACGTGCAATTAATGGAGCTAATAATATAAGTCCTAGCATGAAAAAGAAAATTTCAGAGAGTATTAAGGCCTTAGGTTACACTCCAAATTCTGTTGCACAAAGCATGCGCACAAATAGGTATAAAAATATCGCTTTCTTTGCTGATATTTCCAATCCCATCTTTGCCCAAATCGCAAAAGAAGCCCAAATTGAACTAGAAAAATGTGAATATACACTTTCCCTGTGCAATATTGGTGAAAATGATATAAGTAATAAAATCTTATCTTTTTTAGAAGGGCGAAAATTTGATGGTATTATTCTATCTATTCCAAAAGAAGATGATTTGGAATTAAATAATTCTCTTTCTTCTATAGGAATTCCTATTGTGACTATAAATCGTGATATGCCTAATCTCCCAGCTGGAGTATTAACTGATTATTATAGTTCTGTTGAAAATGCTATCGATTATCTACTAGGGCTCGGACATAAAAATATAGCATTGGTTGGAGGTAATAAGGATATTAGGCCGACTCGAGAAGGGGCAAGAGCTTATATTGATGCTTATCACGCAAATAACAAGGTTCCAAATAAGGATTTAATTAAATACGGAAAATTAACAAGTGAATCAGGTGAAAAAATATTAACGGAATTACTGCCAAGTATTCGGAGTGGTGAAATCACTGCCATTCTTTCACTTAATAATCAAATGTTTTACGGGATATTAAGGGCTATGAGAAAGGCTAAACTCCAATATCCAAGAGACATCTCAATAATTACTTTTGAAGATAATGAAATAATTATGGAGTTACTGGATCCCCCTCTTACGGTGATCCATCGACCTATTAAAGACATCGGACGAAGTATTGTCCAAACATTAATTAAATATATAGAAGAACCTGAATTATATGGAAAATTAGATCAAGTTATTATTCCTACAGAATTTATTATTAGGGATTCCTGTCGATCGATATAATTATATGAATAATTGGAGGAAGATAAAATGTTGGAAACAAAGGTAAATAATACTCAAATAGGTGGGCTGAAATCAAGAATTGAAAAGGTAGAAGTAATACCTATAAAAATGCCTTTAAAACAAGCATTTAAAGGAAGTAATTATTTTATGACACATAGGGTGACAGTAATCACAAAAATTACAACGGAAGATGGAATAGTTGGTGAAATTTATAATGGTGATGAAATGGATGATCTCCATTTCATTGTAAAAATGATTAAAGATGAAATGGCACCACTTATCATAGGCGAAAATATTTTTGAAGTAAAACACATTTGGCAAAAACTTTATCCATTAACCTTTAATATACTGGCAGATCGAAAAATCTCATTAAATGCCCTTGCTTGTGTAGATAGTGCAATTCATGATGCAATAGGTAAAAGTTTAGGTATGCCTCTTGTAAAATTATGGGGCGGATCGAAAAAGGAACTTCCTGTAATGTTAATAGGTGGTTATTATACTGAAGGAAAAAATGTAGATAAAGAAAAGATTATTAATGATATAGATTCATATAAAGAAATGGGCGTAGCCGCATGCAAATTTAAAGTGGGCGGAAGGGCACCAGAAGTTGATATAGAAAGGGTTCGGACTGCTCGTGAAGCTGCTGGGGACGAATTTATCATTGCGGTTGATGCAAACCAAGGATGGGATAGAAATGACGCATTGAAATTTGCAAAAGGTGTTAATGACCTTAATATTAGATGGTTCGAAGAGCCCTGTCGTTGGAATTATGATAAAGACGCTATGAAAGATATTCGTTTAATGTCAGGTATCCCAGTTGCAGCAGGTCAAAGTGAAGATTCACCTGCAGGGTGTATTGAATTAATGAAAAATGGATCAATAGATGTATGTAATTTTGATGCTAGTTGGAGCGGTGGTCCTACGGCTTGGAGACAAGCAGCTGGTGCTGCAGAAGCATTAGGATTCGAAATGGCTCATCATGAAGAACCTCAAATATCAGCACATTTACTAGGCTCAACACTTACTGGAACATTTTTAGAAGTTTTTCATCCGGATCGGGACCCATTATTTTATGAGATCATTGAAAATAGAAACAAATTTAAAAATGGATACTACGAAATACCAAATGGACCTGGTTTTGGAATAGAACTTAACAGTGCCGTAATTGAAAAATATCGATTAGATAAGTAATTATTTAAAAGGGCCGAATTTCGGCCTTTTTTATAAATCTATTGGAACTAGTCTATATTTTTGAAGGAGGATATTTTGTGAAAATCACAGATGTAAAGATTATTCCTGTAAATCGTTTTCTTTTTGTAGAGGTACATACCGATGAAGGGATAAAAGGGTTAGGTGAATCGGGAAGTTGGGGATTTTTAGATGCTTCTGCAGAAGCCGTTAAAACGTTTAAGACATATCTAATTGGACAAGATCCACTTAAAATTGAACACCATTGGCAATACATGTACCGTAGTTTTCACTTTCGTGGAGCAGCAATTATGGGAGCATTAAGTGCAATTGATATTGCACTATGGGATATTGCTGGAAAGTATTTCAATACCCCAACTTACCAGTTACTCGGGGGAAAAACTCGTGATAAAGCTAGAGTTTATTACCATGTGGGTGGCGGGACAACAGAAGATATTATTAATAACTTAAAAGAAGCTAAAAGGAAGGGATATACAGCTGTCGGTCATTTAACCCCCTTCTTAGATGAAGATAGAAGTGTCCCGTATTACGAAACGTATGCTCAAAAGATTGGAAATGCAATAGACAGAGTTAGAAGCTATAGGGAAGCAGTTGGTGATGAAGTAGATCTTTGCATTGAGATTCATAGGAGATTAAAGCCTGCAGAGGCCATAGCATTCGCAAGAGGGATAGAAAAATATCATCCATTCTTTATTGAGGATCCTACAACACCCGATAACTTTGATTCAATGGTTAACATTTCAAAGAAAATAAATATACCTCTTGCTACTGGAGAAAGATTTCATACACCTCAGGAATTTGTACAACTGTTACGAAGGGACGCGGTGCATTATGTAAGACCAGATGTTTGTATGTGTGGAGGAATTACTGGTGCAAAAAAAATAGCAGCATTGGCCGAAGCTCATGACGCTATGGTTGTCCCTCATAATCCATTAAGTCCAGTGAGTACAGCAGCTTGTATACAAATTGCAGCAAGTATTCCTAACTTTGCACTTCAGGAGTATCCCGGTGATGATAGAGCTTCAGCAACAGAACGTTATATTTCCGCTAAGACCGATGACAACGACAAATCTTTTAGACAATCTGACGTAGTGAAGAAAACACTAAAATGCGAGGACGGTTACATTATTATCCCTGATGTTCCAGGTATCGGTGTAGAACTTGCTGAAGATGTAGAAAACAGATTTCCTTATTCTAGACGAACAATACAAACTAGGCTACATGTTGACGGCTCAGTGGTCGATCAATAAATTTTTGAAATCTGTCGATTCCTAAATAGAGAAAAAGCTGGTTTTTTCTTACAAAATAGAAAGACCAGTTTTTATTTTTATTATAAGGTCATCATTTTGAACTGAATACGTACATATACCTCTATTGTTGATTTTTTCAAAGAACAGTTTTCACAATGTAATATTAATTTATTTTTTTATATTAACTAAGCACAAAAAATAACAAAATACCATTATTTCTTATAGCAATGGTTTACATTCCTTTTTTAATGATATACATATTCGGCCAGAATGTTTTGTAACAGCAGCCGATATTCGAAAGTGGATCCGTGAAATGTTAAATCCAACTAACATGAAACCACTGGCCTTTTCAACCATTAACCGGCGCTTAAATTCTTTACGAAGTTTTTACTCTTGGGCAATCAAAAATAAAAAGCTGCAGCAGTTGGTTTTAATTAGAACCATCTAATGCCCTTGATCAGATTCAAGGACACATGTCTATATTAATGAAAGAGAGCTGTTCCTTTCTAACATATCCACACTATGAATTATTTATCTTAATTTTTTGTATGCATATGGAGTCATGTTCATGGAATTTCTGAATAAATCAATAAAATAGCTTGTACTATTAAAACCAACTTGATAAGCAACTTCAGTAACATTAAGATCACCTTGCTGCAGTAAATATAAGCTTTTTTGGATTCGATAATCTTTTACATAATTTAAAGGTGTACTATTTAAATACCGCTTGAAATATCGACAGCATTCAGAACGGCTTAGTTGACCAGCCCTTGCAATATCCTCCAGCATCATTTTTTCTGGATAATGCTGATGTATATAACTTAACATTTGTTTCATTCTATGGCCCTTTACTATTTCTGTCTGAACATATTCCAGTTGAATACCATTCACGATTAAATTTTTCCAAATGAATGTTAGCTGCATCGATATATCAATTTCATAGTACGCTGGTTTTTGCTCAATATATTGATGTATTTCCATAATTGCATTTAAAATGTTTTTCCCCCAAAGCTGGTTTGCATCTACATATAAGTAAGGGAAATTCGTAGCTTGAATATAGGGCTTTACATAAGGAGTATAGAGTTCTTGCGCTAAAACAAAATGAGGTGAAATATTTAAGCAAATATAAATACAACCCGACTGATCTTTTTCTTGTGCCTTGTGTAAGCATCCACTATTTATAAACAGTCCATCGCCTTCTCGAACAACTATCTGATCTTCATTAACTTGAAAAATCGCTTCCCCTTTTACGATTAACACAAATTGAATTTCGTCATGCCAATGAAGTGGAATATAGCCATGTATATTTTGTTTTATGGTAGTCTCATAACATGCAATCGGCATAACGACTGTATGATGTTTTGTAAGCTCTTTTAAGCTTTCATCTATCATGAAGTTTTTCATTTGCATAACTAAAACCTCAATATATTTATATTTTTCTATTCAATAATAGTATTATTCTAACAAATATTAACTTAATATTAACACAATTGTTGCATTTAAAAAAAATAATCATCAAAATAATAATTTCTTTACATCTGTTTTATTTTCATTTTAAAAGGGGAACTGAACATGACATTTACTAGTTTAAATCTATCAATCAAATCAGACCGACTACTCAACCGTCTTCAAGAACTTGGCCGAATAGGTCGGGACAATGACAACAAACTTACTAGATTAGCAGCATCAGATGCAGACAAAGCAGGCCGGGACCTATTTGTTACTTGGATGAAGGAATCTGGATTGGAGGTTATGATCGATAGAATCGGTAATATCTTTGGCATTTGGTATAGTCCCGAAAACAAAAATGAAGCACCAATTATGATCGGTTCTCACATTGACACAGTCATTAACGCTGGTATTTTTGATGGATGCTATGGAGTCCTTTCTGGGCTTGAAATCATAAACACTTTGCAGGAGACAGGTTTTATTCCTACTCGTCCAATTGCAGTTGCAGCATTTACGAACGAAGAGGGTGTACGATATACCCCTGATATGATGGGCTCCCTTGTATTTGCTGGTGGACTCCCTGTTGATGAGGCACTTGCAACGGTGGGAACGGATGGAACACTTTTGGGCGAAGAACTTGAACGTATTGGATATGCTGGCACGAAGGACCCTGGGTTTATTAAGCCATACGCTTATATCGAACTTCATATCGAACAAGGTCCAATTCTTGAGAACGTGGGGATTCCAATTGGTGCTGTGGAGAATCTTCAAGGTATTTCATGGCAGCGCATTACGATTGAAGGTGTTGCAAATCACGCTGGTACTACCCCAACTAATATGCGACATGATGCGGGACTTGCGGCGGCACGGGTGATCACATATTTACGTGATCGTGCGAACAATTCTAATGGACAAACTGTTGCAACAGTTGGAACGATTGAATTTAAGCCAAATGCTGTTAATGTCATTCCATCTTTTGCAACATTCACTGTTGATTTGCGTGATCCAAACGAACAGAGATTGCAAGATGAGGAGCAAGCACTTGCAAACTATCTTAAAGAACTAGCTTCTTCTGATGAAGTAACCATTACTTCTGAACAACTAGTACGTTTTCAGCCAGTTTCTTTTGACGAAACAATCGTTAAACTGGTAGAGCAAGCTGCTAGCGGGTGCGGACTCCAATCAAAACGAATGACATCTGGCGCGGGACATGATGCTCAAATGATGGCTCGTGTTTGCCCAACAGCGATGATCTTCGTTCCAAGTATCGATGGGATTAGTCATAATCCTAAGGAATATACAAAAGATACAGACTTAGTAGCTGGAGCTAATGTATTACTTGACGTAGTTAGCAATCTTGCAGGTAATGACTAATTGAGATAGAGGTCATCGCAATACAATAATAGGAGGTTCTTAAAATGCAGAAAACAGTAAATTCCGTAATGAGGTTTGCGAAAAACAACTTTTATTCACCTGAATATAACGAAGAGGAATTATCGGCATTTGCAGAAAAAGATATAAATGGAGTTCTTGAATTTCAAAAAACACATAAATCCTACAATGAAACTCCTTTGTATCAATTAAAGCAATTAGCTAAGCACTTAAACATTGCTGATATAAGGGTAAAGGATGAATCCCAACGATTTGGTCTTAATGCGTTCAAAGTAATGGGTGGGATCTACGCTGTTGCGAAATATTTAGCTGAACAACTAGGTGAGAATATTGAGAATCTTTCCTTCGAAAAATTACAATCTCCTAAAATCAAAGAAAAGCTAGGTGAATTAACTTTTATTTCAGCTACAGATGGAAATCATGGAAGAGGTGTCGCTTGGGCAGCAAGGGAGCTTGGACATAAATGTATCATTTATTTGCCAAAAGGTTCGTCCATACAGCGCTTGACTGCCATCCGCGATGAAGGAGCTACTGCGGATATTACAGAAATCAATTATGATGACACGGTTAGGTTATGTGCAAATTTAGCTGATACAAATGGCTGGATAATGGTGCAGGATACTGCTTGGGATGGGTATGAGGAAATCCCTCTTTGGATTATGCAGGGCTATGCCTCGATGGCAACGGAAATTGTGGAACAATTGAAAAAAGACGATGCAGAACCACCAACGCATATTTTCCTTCAAGCAGGGGTGGGTTCATTTGCTGCGGCCATTGCTGGATATATGGTTCGTTATTATCGGGATAATCCTCCAATCATTGTCGTGGTTGAACCAGATCAAGCTGATTGTTATTATCGATCGTATTCAACTAAAGAAGGAAGCAGAGAAATCGTCACTGGAGAAATGAATACCATTATGGCGGGATTAGCTTGTGGGGAACCGAATACAAGAGCTTTTGAGTTATTGCGTCATTATGCTGTTGGTGCATTATCTTGTCATGATAGTATTGCTGCCCTAGGAATGCGGGTATACGGGAATCCAATGCAGGGCGATCCGCGTGTTATCTCGGGAGAGTCAGGTGCAGTAACATTGGGTGTCCTTTACTACTTAAGAAAACTAGCAGACGACCCGAAAGTGTGCCAAGAGATTTCACTGGATTCAAACTCTCGGGTACTACTCATAAGCACAGAAGGAGATACAGATCTAGCAAAATATCAACAGGTTGTATGGGAAGGTCTTTGTCCAAATTGATGGGAAATTATTAGTGGGAACGATAGAGGAGAAATTTCGTGTACTGTTCACGAAGAGTATTTTGAAGAGGTTTCTACAAGATGAAGCTCCCTGCTTTGAAAAGAATTTTTTAACACATATAATAAAAATTCACTTTTGAGACAACGAAAACCCTTGCAGCGCAAGGGTTTTCGTTGTCTAGAGAATAGGGGGCTCGAACCCCTGACCCTCTACGCTGCCAGCAGGATTCAAGTAAATAAACTGAGTTAAATTAGATAATTACAGATTAATTAAGTCTTGTGTATCAAGGGCTCGAGGGCTGTTAAAAGAAAGCTAGAACAATCTAGATAAAATAAAAAAATGAAGTCTGTGCACACTTTTCTTGATGGAAATTCTTTAGCTTAAATTTTGTGCTAAGAAGGATTGTGAAGAAGTGTACTTAATCTATAGAATAGGTTAGAAGAAAAAGGAATAATTAAATCTTTATTGAATATGAAAAACAGAGAGTTTAAAAAGGAAGGCTGTGAGGATTGAATGTTTGGTGAAGAAAAAGAGAGTTCAATTTTAGGAACAGTCATAGCGGTTAGTTTAAGTAAGAAGCATACGTTTAGTAAAGAAAATCAAGAAATTATAAAATTAGTGAAGGGTTTCGGGGTCGAAGGCGATGGACACTTTGGTTCAACGGTTAAACATCGATCGAGAGTGGCACAAGATCCAAACCAACCGAACCTAAGACAAGTGCATTTAATTCAAAATGAGTTATTCAAAGATTTAGCAGACCGTTTTACTATTAAACCTGGACAAATGGGTGAAAATATAACAACTGTTGGAATAAATCTTCTTGAATTACCTACTGACACGACATTATTTATAGGTGAGTCTGCAAGTATTAAAGTAACAGGCTTACGCAATCCATGTGCTCAAATTGATAATTTTAAACAGGGTCTTTTAAAGGCTGTTTTGGATAAGGATTCAGACGGAAATCTAATAAGAAAAGCAGGAATAATGGGAGTTATATTGCAGAGTGGAGAAGTGAAACCAGGTGATACCATCCGTGTTGAATTACCTCCTAGACCATTTATAAAGCTTAAACGTGTTTAAGCAACTTGTGCGTATTAGTACGATAGTGAAATTAATCTTGTTTGTAAACAAACATTTAAAGTAACAGATAGTTTTAGCACAATAGCAGAGTAGCAGAGGAATAATTTTTGCAGCTCTTCGTGTCTCAATTTTTTTAGTAATCGGGCGACTTTCTGTAAAAAGGAACAGCGCTTACTTTCGTTATAGGGCCATTTTATGGAGGCCTGAAAGATTTCAACGTGTTAAATTAAACTTCCGAGTTTACCCAAAAATAGCAATTCCATTCAATAAGAAAAAGGTGTTGTATTGGAGAACAGAGAATTACTGGGTTAAGTGATTTTATATTTTTCGAAAGGGGAATTCAAAATGGGAAAAGTTGTAGGATTTGAATTAAGCAGTCAAGAACCGGAAAAAGCAACAAAATTTTATTCCAGGGTTTTTGGACGGGATTTCTCCGAACCACAGTGGGATTATTGGACTGTTTCTACGGAAATAGGCACTCAGGAAACTGGAATGAGCGGTGGAGTAAGTAAAGGACCTAATGATTTTCCTCATGGAACACGTATTCAAATAGAAGTTGATTCAATAGATGATTCTATCTTCAAAGCAAAAGACAATGGTGCAATGGTAGTTCGAGAAAAGATGGAGTTTGATGAATTTTTTCTAGCATACTTAGTAGATCCAACGGGTATTGGATTTGGTCTTATTCAAAAAAAATAATAACCTACCTTAATATTTGGGCGCAATTCTGAAGCAAGAATCAGCAAGAATTACGCTCTTTCTTTATGTTAAGGGCAATTTGTGTTGTATAAACAAGTGATTTACAAATAAAAGGGTACCTGAGCTTCATCTAAAAATTGTCGTGGACAACGTTAATAAAATTTCTAAAATAGGAACTTCTTTAAATAAATGAAAGTATAGTTTTACATTAACCTCAGTGTGATTAAAGGGTGCTATCTAAGAACAAGAATATCCACTTAATCATTCTCAACCTAGATTGTGGAAGATCAAAGGAAGTATAATAGAGGTTATGAAGAATTGTAATTTTAGTTTACGTTGGAGCTGTTTCACTTGGTTTTCCTTCCCTATTATTTCAAGTGATTAATAGTTTGATTGAGAAAATTGTATTTTTAACAGTTGAGGAAGTCAAGGTTGTAGCTATGACTAAAAAACAACTTTAACAATCTGGCGTTAATCGATCATCATGAGGAGAGGATTACGATAACTATTTATGACCAACTTATAGAAGTTCTTAAAGAAAAAAAAGGTGAAACTCTAACATCTATAGAGATAAGAGATAAATTAATAACAAAATTTAATACAAATCCAAGTAGTATAATACTTTCAGATTATTGTTATAACCGTTATAACAGCGGGATATCTTTTAATAAACATCTATTTATATACATCAATAGAAGTACATATAGATATGTAGGTGAAAATTATCCTTATACTGGACTAATCTTTCACAAACCTAGAGGGGCTGAGTATGAATCTGTTGTTGGTGAGTGGGATAATGGGCTACTTCTTCTCTATAAGGATAAAACTATTAAACAGGGTTCAATAGGAATCTCACAAATTAAAAAGTTGTATGAAGAATACTTGGAAATGTTACGATTTGAAATGAATGTACTTGGATACAAGGCAACTGAATTAAGGCATCTTATAGGTCGTCTAGGTGAATTCTTTTGTGTTCTTTACACAAATGGAGAACTAGCTAAAGTGACCAATCAACATGGATATGATGTCATAAAAGACGGTAGAAGAATTAGTGTTAAAACAACTGCCCAAGATAATAGTTTTATTACGATCAATAAAAATACATTCGACCAATTCGATGACTTTTTCGTAGTTCAGTACAAAGATGATGATTTTAAACTGTTATTTTATGGGCCAAAGGAAGAAATCCCATCACCTAGAACATATGGAAATAATTATGAGGTCAATATAAGTTCTTTAAAAAGAATATCAAAAACCAGTCCATTTTTTCTGGGGTAAGATACATTTGAGGGCAGGATAGTATGATAGCCATCCAATAATACTCCTTTCAGAGGTGTAAAATGATATATTTAGAAACATCGAGATTGCAATTACGCGACTGGGAAGAAATAGACTTAGAGCCATTTAGTCGACTAAATTAGGATGAAGAGGTTATGAAGTATTTTCCTAAAACCTTATCATCCGAAGAAACAAAGGTGTTTTATAAATCAATTTTGTCCGAGTTTAAAGAATGTGAATTTGGGTTATATGCCGTGGAAGTAAAGGAAAATAAAGAGTTTATAGGGTTTATAGGATTTCATAGGGCAACCTTTGAGGCTGATTTTACACCGTGTATTGAAATCGGATGGCGCTTGAAGAAAGAGGCTTGGGGAAAAGGATATGCATCTGAGGGTGCTGCAGCCTGTTTACAATATGGATTTAACAAATTGGGTTTTAGTGATGTTTATAGTGTTACAGCTGATGTTAATAAGCCTTCGAAAAACGTAATGATAAAAATTGGTATGAATTTTATTAAAACTTTCAATCACCCCAATGTTAAGAAAGATAGTCCTTTAAGAAAACATGTTCTATTTCATATAAATAAACCTGCTAACTGTAAACTATAGTTCAATTAACAGCCGTTTTCAGTGGCAAGTACCCTTTAGTCAAGAATCTACATTAAGCTTTAAAGTAGCCATAGTTTAAGAAAAAGTTATTATGTCGCAGTTCGAACATACTATTTAAACCTTTATTCCATAATAGGACGCTATCCATGAATAAGGATATGCGTCCATTTTCATTTTAGAGCCGTATTATAGAAGATCGAAAATTCAACTTTTCTTTAGTAAATGGGAATAAAAGAAATAAAGTGATATGTTTTATATTTAACTAAATAGTTGAATATGAAAATTATCTCTGTTATATTTAACTACATGGTTAACCATAATAATGATCATTTAAATAAAATTTTTCATGCTTTAGCTGATTCAACAAGAAGAGAAATGGTTCATATGATGGCGCAAAAAGAAAGAACAGTTTCTGAATTAGCAGAGCCTTTTGATATGTCCCTTGCTGGGATTTCAAAGCATATTAAGGTTCTTGAGGGAGCAAAATTAGTGGAAAGGAGTGTAAATGGAAGAACTCACATATGTCGCTTAAATACTAAATCATTATCTCAAGCTAAAGAATGGCTCCAATTTTATGAGAAATTTTGGAGCAATCGTTTTGATCTTCTGGAAAGTGAGTTATTGAAAGCCAAGAAGAAAGAACACTAAAACATCGGAAGGAGAATTTTATGAATAAAATCTCAACTACAACATTAAAAATGAAAAGAGAATTTAATGTAGAACCTGAAAGAGTTTTTGACGCATGGTTGAATCCTGTAATGATGAAAAAGTGGTTTTTTACATTAGAAGGGACGAACAAGGTCGCACAGAATGATCCCAAAGTAGGTGGAGGTTGGGAGATCGTCGACCATAGAGAGGGAAAAGATTATCGAGCAGTAGGTGAGTACCTTGAAATTGATCCTCCAAAAAAATTGGTATTTACTTTTAAAATGCCTCAATTTAGTGAGTTAGAAGATATAATAACTGTTGAGATAAAAGAAATTTCTACAGGCTGTGAAATGACTTTTACCCAACTCATACACGTTGCTCCAGAAGAAAACTGGAAAAAAGCAGATATTGAAAAAGCTCTAGGAGAGTATCATGATGGGTCTGAACATGGTTGGAACTTAATGTTTATGGGACTCAAAGAACTAGTTGAAACTGGATATATCAGCTATAAAGGTTGATGTTCATACATCGGCGCAGGTTGGCTAAAGAAAAAGTGTGACTCGGATAAAATTATTTTTATAGAGGGGCATTATTAAATTTAAGTTACCTTACGTACATTCATTTTATCAATTGATGAATAATTAATTAAGTGACTACAGGAGTTGGTATTTAATGGTAAATGTTACACCGTTTTTAATGTTTCAAGATGGTAAAGCAGAAGAAGCGATGAATTATTACATATCAATCATTGACGATTCTGAAATTACTAGTATTGTTCGCTATGGAGCTAATGAAACTGGAGACGAAGGAACTGTCATGAAAGCTACTTTTTCTTTAAAAGGGCAAGAATTTATGTGCATTGACAGTAATGTGAAGCATCAGTTTTCCTTTACTCCTTCATTTTCAATATTTGTTACTTGTGATACTGAAGAAGAAATTAACAACCTTTATGAGAAACTTATCGAGGGTGGACAAGCACTTATGCCAATTGGTAATTACGGTTTTAGTCAAAGGTTTGGTTGGCTAAATGACCGGTTTGGAGTATCGTGGCAACTAGATCTTCCTTCGTGATTTCATTAAAATTAGTGTTAACAAGCAAAAGGCAGTAATCACAATCTTGAACTTCCACAAATGGGCGCAATTCTTTAGTTAGAAATGCGCTCTTCTCAATGAATTGGGCAATAAAATTGAACAACATCTTTTTTTACGGTAATTAAAATTAAAAGCAGACGGTACATAGAGAATCTTATACAGATTCTAATGCCCATCTACTCTTTAAATGAACGTAAAGTTGTTAAGGCATTTCAAATTTGCAATAGTATTACCAACAATTTTTTAAAACAATTTTTCCTACCGCTTTGCCTGACTCCATGTACTCATGGGCTTTTGAAACTTCATCAAACGTAAAAATGTTTGAATCCAATAGTGGACGCAGCTTCCCTTCCTCAACCAAACTAGCAACCTTCTTCAAAATTTCTCCATAATGATTATGCATGTCCTTGTTTAATATTTTCAACAACATAAAGGTAACATGAAGCGAAAGTCCTTTCGAATGCACGGGGGAGAGGTCATGAGTCGAACGAGTAGCAATGGCTGTTACCGTTCCATGTACCGCTGCTGCTTCAAAAGAGCGATCAAGGTTTTCACCCCCTACCGTGTCAAACACGATGTCAAATCCTCTTCCGTTTGTATATTTTTGTACATAGTCGTGAACGCTTTCTTCTCGATAATTAATTGCTACATCAGCACCAAGGCGTGTGCCAATCTCCATCTTTTCTTGCGAAGAGGCAGTTGTATAGACTGTTGCTCCACTCCATTTGGCTAGTTGAATGGCGATGTGTCCTACACCCCCAGTGGCTCCATGGATCAATATATCTTGTCCAGGAATAAGCCTTGCTCGATTAAATAATGCTTCCCAAGCGGTAATGGAAACTAATGGTAAAGCCGCAGCTTCTTCCATCGTCAAATTTTTCGGCTTATGAGCAAGTAAATCGGCATCTGTCAGCATAAACTCTGCAAGTGCACCGCCGTGAGTCCCTCTAAATCCACCCGCGCATCCAAACACTTCATCACCAATGTTAAACTCGGTTACTCCTTCACCCACTGCAGATACTATCCCTGCCACATCTCCATGTAATACTGCTGGAAACTCGGGTGCAACGGCTGGAACTGCACCAGCACGGACTTTCGTATCAATAGGATTTACACTTGTAGCCTTTACTTGAATAAGTACATGTCCAGGTTTCAGTTCAGGTTCTGAAATCTCTTTAAATTGAAATATAGATGGTTTCCCAAAAGATTGAATAACTTGTGATTTCACTTTAGTCACTCCTTTTTTTATTTGTATTACCTAAAAATAGGGAAATATCTAATTAGTTCCTAATTCCAATAAATGATATCGCCCAAAACTCTCTTTTTCCCCTTTCGAACGATGATAAAAATGATGGGATCATTTGTTATTAGATGATCTGGTGATTTTTTTACGTAACAAATTTAATACCTAGTAGTATGAATATAAAAAATATTTAGTTTTTTATTCGCTAAACTAATAATACTTCATAAAATATAAAATTTAAAGTAAGCACATTTTTGTTGAATAGGTTTAAGAAGAATATTTGGTTAATCTGAAGAGAAATTCGAAGCTTAATCCAGTTGCTTTTCAAGGTGCTTTAATGGAGTAACGAAAAAGCCCAAATTTCTCAATTTTACTGAGAAATTGAGCTTTTTATTTTTAGTAATCCTTACGTTGTAAAATACATTAACAACGATTTCAAGGAAAAGTAAAATTACCCGATTAGAAGTTAACTAGTCATAATAGCACTAATTTGACAATCAAAAACTGGTTCCAATAAATAATGGAACCAGCTATTTGCCCTTTATTTCCGTTATTCGAAAGGGCGCTATCCTAACAAGAATATGATGTGTAATAATCCGGAAGTTGTAGCGCAGCGTCATGCAAAAGTACACGGCAAAGCTAACTAAAAGAGAGCTTAGGCTTTTTGGAAGGAAGATTCTGGTTTTTGTCGAATAAGTATGGACCATACAAATTTTTGATAGAGGATCTAAAAGGAGAGGTTAGGCGTGATTAATCGTCACATTTCACAAGGATGGACTGAGATTGTTGAGGGGATTTATAACGGTGTCATCATAGTGGATCGAGACGGTAAGATTATCATGTGTAATACATCAGGATGTGATCTTATTGGTATGTCTGAAAAAGAGATGCTAAATAAGCATATTACCAGCATTATAGAAGATTCAACCCTGCATCAAGTTTTGTTGGACGAAGTTACACTTGTCAATGTACAGCAACGTATCCAAGGTCGGGTTGTTGTTGCAAATCAATCTCCTATATATAAGGATGGTCGGCTTATTGGGGCTATCTCTGTTTTTCATGAAATATCAGAATTAAAACATACCCATAATCTGCTTGATCAAAAGGAAAAAGAGGTAGAACAATTAAAGGAAATTATAGAACTGTTATATGACGGGGTTATCATGATTGATAAACAGGGGCTAATAACAATGATGAATCAAACTTACGGTGAGTTCCTCGGTGTTAAAGTTGAAGATGTGATTGGCAAGCACGTCAAAAAAGTAATTGAAAATACACGTATGCATATTGTTGTGAAAACGGGGCAATCAGAAATTGGCTCATTTATGATAGTAAAGGATAAAAGTATTATTGTCATGCGTACCCCTATTTGGAAAGAGGGGGAGGTTGTTGGGGCTATAGGTAAGGTTTTATATACGGATATTAACGAGTTAAAAACATTGGTTCAGCGCCTAAACGTAACTGAAAGCATGCAGGACTTTTATAAACCGGAATTGAAAAAAGTGCGAGGATCCAAATATTCGTTTGACCAGATTATAGGCGAGCATGAGCGAATGAAAGAAGTAAAGGATTTAGCATTGAAAGTGGCTACTAGTCGCTCAACGGTATTGATTCGAGGAGAAAGTGGAACAGGAAAGGAATTGTTTGCTCATGCAATTCATGAAGCCAGTAACCGTTCTGATGGACCGTTTATAAGCCTTAATTGTGCCGCTATACCAGATAATTTATTGGAATCTGAGCTCTTTGGTTATGAGGAGGGGGCATTTTCGGGAGCGAAAAAGGGCGGAAAACCCGGAAAGATTGAACAAGCCCAGGGTGGAACGTTATTTCTAGATGAAGTCGGCGATATGCCTCTCAATATGCAGGTAAAGCTATTACGAGTCTTACAGGAAAAAGAAATTGAAAGAATTGGCGGCAGTCAGACTAATCAGATTGATATCAGGTTAATTTCAGCAACAAATCGTCCGTTAGAGGAAATGGTTAAAAATGAAGAGTTCCGAGAAGACCTTTATTACCGCCTAAATGTGATTCATATTACGATTCCACCTTTGAGGGAGCGAGGCAAAGATATCATTACTACGGCGCATCTTATTTTGGGTCAATTAAATAATGAGCTTGGTAAAAGCATAAGTGGCTTTCACCCTAATGTAGAGGATTTATTTCGTCGTTATCAGTGGAGTGGTAACGTGAGAGAAATGCAAAATGTCATTGAGCGTGCTCTTCATATCGCAGATAATGGTCCGGAAATCTGTTTAGAGCACCTTCCCCCTTATTTATTAGACCATGTTGAAAGGCATACAGATGTTTCAGTTTCATCCTTCTCTCTTGAAGAGGAATTGGAAAGGGCTGAAAAAGCGGCAATCATCCGGGCATTAAAGGCCAGTGAAGGGAATCGAACTGAAGCGGCAGAAATGCTTGGCATACATAGAGCTAGCCTATATCGAAAAATGGAGAAATATAGTTTGTTAAGGCATCAATAAGTGTCGCAATAACGAGACGTGTCGCATTATAGAGACAAAGTGTTGGAGCTCGCTATAATGACCATATTAATAAAAATAACGTTGCAGTTTAGCAACGTTATTTTTATTAA
>NZ_JBALOW010000022.1:102427-115070 GCF_036965085.1 Bacillus sp. JJ1532 | reverse complement strand
GGCAAACCAGCCTACCTATTCTGCGTGAAGGATGCTTCAACACGAGAAATTTTAGCTTATCACTTATCCAAAACCTTGAGAATGGAGATTGTCTATGATACTTTGGACAAGCTCTCTGACTCCATTGGAGACCTTATCCACCCTGAAGCCATCCTTCATTCGGATCAGGGAGTGCATTATACTCATCCTGAGTACCAAAAGAGAGTTAAGGAAATGAAACTGACACAATCCATGTCACGAAAGGGAAATTGTTGGGATAACGCACCTATGGAATCATTCTTTGGGCATCTCAAGGACGAGGTTGAGTATTCTAAATGCCAAGCATTTTATGAACTAAAGGAGTTAATCTCTGGGTACATAGATGAATACAATAACAGAAGATATCAATGGGGCCTAAAGAAAATGACTCCGGCACAATACCGGAGTCATCTGTTAGCTGCTTAATAATAGGGCTTTTTTATACTGTCCACTTTATAGGTTACAGTTCAGTTCAGCTGATTGGTGTTTTTTTTACGAGTTTCCGTCTGGATTTGGATGGTGTGAGAGACAAAACTGCTTGATACATTCATTTAGCTCCTTAGCTGCCTTTGTAGGAATACGATGATTTTCTTCAATAAACAGTATTACATTGTTCGGCAATTTTTCATGCAGAAGCTGGGCATATTGATGAAAGGGTTTATCTTTATTGCCATAAACGAGTAAAATTGGATGCGGAATTTCCTCGAGCCGGTTTGTACAATTATATTGCAAGCTATAACGAAAATATTGCTCCATATTTCTGATGTCCCCTTTGCAAGCCTCAGAGAACATGATTTTGAATAATTCTTTGGTGTTGGCATTGCCAATGGAAATCGTCCAAGCTAATACCTTTTTCGCCCCAGCCTCTGCTAGTTTAATGGCCATAGAAATCCGTTTTCTTAAATATTCATCATTCACATCGGGCATACCGCTAACCAATATTCCGCCTAATGCTCGATCAGGAAAAGTCAGCAAATATTCCAGAACAATCGAACCACCAGAAGAATATCCGCATATATAGGCTTTCTCAATTTGCAAATGATCTAATAAAGCTTGAATATCTTTTGCAATAAGCGGGTATGTAAGGGGGGATTTGGAAAAATCACTCAGCCCATGGCCCCGAATATCAAAAGTGATGATTTGAAAATGTTTAGATAGTTCCTCCATTTGATATGTAAAATTTACGGAAGTGATGACTGGGGGATGAATAAAAACAATAGGAGTTCCTTTTCCGTTAATTGAATAATAAAGATTAACATCGTTATCCAGTTTAAGCATTGGCATGATGTGAATCACCTCTAAGGAGTTTTTACTGAACATTAAATAAACATTCATATTAGTATGGGCTTAAAATACTGGATTTCATTCGTTTACTAAAGTGTTCTTAATAAACTGGATGATGGACATTTTCATCGGTGAAATTGAATAATTAAAGTGATAGCTAGAAGGAACTGATTACTAAAGAAGTGATCAGCCTTGTGCTTTTCGGGCATGTTATCAATATGTACATACCGAAGATGTCCGGAGGGAGAAGTTCATATGGACTTTTTTTATGGTCAAGAAACACTTACTGCCATGCAATGGATTTTAAGAGCTGTTGTAATCTATTTTTTTATGATTATTATTGCAAAACTAATGGGGCAGCGATCTATTTCTCAGCTAAATTTGCTCGATTTTGCTATTGCTGTAGTCTTTGGTAATATCATAGCTCACCCTCTGTCAGATGAACGATTGGGCTTAAAAGGGTCAATGATTTCGATGAGTACACTTGTCATTTTATATGTATCAAGCGTTTTCTTAGTATTAAAATCAAAAAAGCTAAGAAAATTTGTTTTGCCTAACCCATTTCCCTTGATTAAAAACGGACAATTCATTTATAAAAACTTAACGAAAGCAAGAGTTTCAGTAGACTATATTTTATCTGAAGCCAGAAAAGAAAAAATTGAGGATGTAAAAAAAGTAGCACTCGCTTTATGGGAGCCTGATGGAACCATCTCTTTTTTCGTAAGTCCCAACTTTCAAACGGTTACTCGGGGTGATTTGAATATCATAACGGAGCCGTTTGATTTTCCAAGAACGGTTGTGAAGGAAGGGAATATTGAAAAGTTGCCATTGCAGCAAATGGGCAAAGATGAAAGCTGGCTCCTATCTGCCTTGAAAACGAATCATAATGTTGAGCTTAACGATGTATTATTAGCAACCATAGATAAGAGCAGCCAATTAAAAGTCTTTTTTTATAAATAATACGCCTTTGCTGTTACTCACGAAAACACATCAGTTCGAATAGTAATGATGTAAGCCCGTTGATGTAATGGAGTTGATAAAGATGACCGGTAAAAACACAAAAGCAGAAAATCAAACAAAAGCGGAAAAGCAAAAAAAAACCGAAAATCAAACAAAAACGGAAAAGCAAACAAATGCAGATATTGAGAGCTTAAAGCTTCAGCTGGAAGAGCAAATAGAGGCAGTCGTTTGGTTTCAAGCTACGGCAGCATTTAGTAAAGCCATTTTGGTATCGAAGCTATTTAGTATATCAGACGACAAACATGATTCAGAGCCGGAGAAAAAGCTCCTGTTTGGTTTATGGGTGCAAGCTATTGGACAATTGTTAGAAGCATTAGGGGTTACAAAAGAATTGTCAGCGCTAGATAGAGAACAGTTTATAAATGCACAGAGAATAGCTGTGGCAGGGGACTTTTTTCAATCATTTGGTGCGCAAATAGAAGTAATAGGCGGAATCGGTATTATTAAGGATGAACAAACAGGAGTTACAGAATTTGTCCCTTGATTTCTTGTCTCTTCTAGCGATATTTTTCCACAAATAATATTTGACTTATCGAAGAAAAATAAGTGGGAAAAGGAAACAGATGAAGGAGAGACAGGAAGTATGAGAGGATATGTTCTTTCGATTTGGAATTGGTTTGATCCGATTTATTATTTCTTTTCACGCCTTACCTTACTTCCGTGTGAAGGGGCAAAAAGCAATATTTTCAGGATTCGAATAACAAAATACAAAGGGAGAAATGTGGTCCTATCTGACGGAACTCGAATCAATAAAAATGACACGCTAGTCAAAATTCATCTCCACAATGCCAAGTTATTAATAGAACTAAAAGACATAAAGAGTGATTTGAAAAAAGCGAAATTTATTTATCAATATGTCCAAAAATCTCTTCCTGAGGTGGAGATTTATATTCGGGAATGCCGTCAAGCATATATGGTTAAAGGGATCGTCGGCATTACGATGCTGAATAAAGGCTGTGAACGGCTCGGTTTTGAGATTGTAGATATATACAGCCCCGTTTATAAATGGTTTAAATGGTTTGCCTTTTTCCCGATAGAGCTTCTATCCAACAAACATACCTCCTGGGAGTCTCTAAAAAATCGAAAGCCAAATTACTTATTTATGTCCACAAACAAACTATCCGAAATGTATAGAAATTAATGAAGGAATAAGAAAAAGCTGTTATAAAAGAACAGCTTTTTTCTTATATAGCCGCTGCAGCCCTTCTATCGTTTGCAGCTAAGGTTAACTCATGAAACGTTATTTCTGGTCGGCTTCCGACACGGATATTCACGCCAGTTTGACCAAGCCCCTCGCTAATATAATAAGGCTTTCCATCCTGGGTATGAAATCCTTTTGTAATATTCATCCTTGCGAGCTTCCCCATTTTCACAAGATGATAGGCTTTCGGATAGCAAATTTGCCCTCCATGGAAATGACCGGCTAACAAATAATCAAAATGGTATTTCTTCATATGCAAAACAATATTAGGGTCATGGGTTAAAACTAAATTTGTCCCTTGCTTAATTCCTTTGTATGAGACATCAAGGTCACTTCGCTTTGTACTAAAGTCATCAATGCCAATAATATTGACTGGACACCCATCAACCATGATTACATCATTTTCATTTTTCAATACTGTGCAGTTATAGGTTTCGAGTGTATCTAATAATGCTTGCAAGTTTTGATTCCGCAGAACATAGTCATGGTTCCCCAATACAGCATAAATGCCATGTTTAGGTTGTAATTGATTAAGAATTTTTAAATAAGGCACTAGCTTAGGAATCGTACGTTTACGGTCGAGGAAATCTCCAGTAAGAGCAATGAGATCAATGGATTCAGCTTTCAACTTTACATAAAGCTCGTCAGGGGAAATTGAAATATTTTCAAGATGCAGGTCAGATAGATGAAGAATATTTAGCTTTGGAGCATGTCTATTTGTTGATTCATTATGAACTTTAACTTTATTAATCACGATATCTTTCGTGTTTCTATTAGCCATTTTTAGAAGGTAATAAAGAAAACCCGCCAATACAGCGAAAAGTACAATCATCAAAATTAAATCACTCCTTCCATATCCCAAATTATACAGGAAAAATATCGCCATTATTACATGCAATTGATGGCAGCAGCACCATGGCGGAATTTCCCATATAATAGGGGTTAAAGGATAGCTTGATGATCTAATTTAGTTTGGACGTCTGCATAGACCAATACCTATAAACTAAAAAAATGCAAAGTAAAAATAATACGTAAATACATAATCCGATTGAAAGAAACAGGATCGATGAGAAAATTTGTTTCCCGCTGAAGGCGACCATAAACATGGGTGGCATGAGCCCAAATGCAGTGGCAGTAAAGTAAGTGCCAAAGGAAATATTGCTCACTCCTGTATAAATATTAACAACTGGCGGAGGCAAAATAGCCGACAGCCGAACAAGGAGGATGGCGATAAAAGCATTTTTCTCAAGCATATGCTGAAATCTTTGAATTCTATTAATTCGCTCTAAATAATGACTGAAATGGCTTCGAAAGAAGATACGTGCTAAGAAAAAATAGAGGATAGCTGCTAAAAATCCACCAGTCCAATTGATTAATGTACCAATCAGCACCCCATATTTTGCTCCCATTAAACCTGCAAATAAGGTAAAGGGAATAAACGGGATGGCTGCTGTCAATACAGATAGGAAAAACATGAGGGGGAGGTCATTTGGGTCACTCTTTTGAATCCATGCAAAAATCAAATCTTTATTTAAAAAACCGATTATTAAGATCACTAAATAAAACGAAAGAACCCACCATTTTTTCATTAGTTAGCTCCGTCCTATGTATTTACATTTTATTTTCCGCACAAAGGACGATGAAATTCCTATGAATTTTAATGTGAAAAAATTGGCATATAGAAAGCCGGCATCTGCTTTCAGCTGTCGATACCGGCTTTGAAGAATTAATTTGCTTTACTTTTACTTGCTTTTTCTTTTTCAAATAAAACAATAAGCCCAGGAAGTAATATACCTCTGATTAAAAACGTATCTAATAAAATGCCGACAGCGACAATAAATCCAAAGACAAATAATAATTCAACCGGCTGAGTCATTAGGACGGCAAAGGTTGCCGCTAAAATAATACCAGCTGAAGATATGACGCCGCCAGTATTCGCAACGGCTATTTCAACTGCTTCCTTCACGGAATGCTTTCGTCTTTCCTCTTGATACCTTGAGATTAGAATAATATTGTAATCGATTCCGAGCGCGACTAAGAAAACAAAGGAGTATAGTGGAACACGGTCACTTATTGTATGAATATCAAAGAAAAGATTGGTTAGAAACATTCCTAAACCTAAAGCAGCCAGGAAGGAGATTAAGATGGTCCCCATCATATAAATGGGCATTTTAACTGATTTAGTTAAAAGGATAAGCAAGCCAAAGATGAGTATTGTTTCTAAAACTACAATAACGATCAAATCTCGATCATTAATGGCACGCTCATCAACTTTTGATGCCGTTTCCCCAGCAAAATAAAGGTTTCCTGTCATTTGGCTATTCGCCACAATTTCTTTAGCATCGTCTCTAATTTTCTCTAAGGCGTCCATTGTTTCAATAGCATACGGGCTTTCGTCGAAAGTTAGGCTATAATTAATTACCTTTTGGTTATCTGATATTCCATTTATACGGACATTATTAACTAACGGCTGATCTTCTAACGCTTTTTTCAATGCCTCCTGCTGCTCGTCTGCTACGATGTCGGGTGACTCAAATAACACAGTGGTAGGCGCGAGATCTCCCTTATGGAAGTTTTCCTCAAGAATATCATAGCCCACCCTTGATGGCATATCGTCTGGGAAGGACTTCATTGTGTCAAATTCGTATTGCATATTGAACATATTGCTTGCTGAAACAAGGAGAACGATCCCAATGACGGCAACAGAAAGACCTGGTTTTTGGACAACAAATCGTCCAGTCCGGCTCCAAAAGGAATGCTTTGGAATGAAGGTCTCTCCGACACGAGGAATCTTCGGCCAAAATGATTTCCTTCCGAAAAGTGTAAATAACGCTGGAATGAGCGTAACGGATGCGAGCATAATAATGACCATCGTTGTTCCAAAGGTCGGAGCGAAATTTTTGTAATCTCCGAATTGAGCAAAGAATAGTACGAGCATGGCAGCTAACACCGTTCCCCCTGAAAAGAAAACAGGCATCCCAGTTTCACGCATTGCCGCTTGCATTGCATCATATTTACTTTCAAAGTTCTTTAACTCTTCACGGTATCTTGAAAATACGAAAAGGGAATAATCAATAACTGCCGCGAATAAAAGGATGGTCATAATAGAAAGTGTTTGATTACTCATAATGAGCCCGGCTGCACCCATTAATCCAAGCGTTTGCATGACCACTTCATAGACGAAGGCGGCTGCAAGAAGCGGAATTAGAGCCAGCAATGGAGAACGATAAATAATAACCAAAAGAACTAAAATTAATCCCACTGTTGATAAAATAAGCACGACATCGGCCCTTGAGAATAAATCCAGCGTATCAATTCCAATACCAGCAGGGCCTGTGACATATAAGGTTAAATCTGAATGATCTTTAACAAGCTTCTCGATTTTTTCCTTCGATTGTTTAATTTCTTTAATTTCAAACGAAGAATCGAATATTAACGGAACAACAGCTGTCTGTTTATCATCCGAGAAAAATCCGCCCGCTGCTTGTGGAGGGATGGAGGATAAAGGAATAACTTGCTGTACACCTTTAATATTTTCCCCAGCAATCCTGTCAAAAAGATCAGCAAGTTGCTGATATTCAATTTCCCCATCCTTAGATTGAAAGACTAATATAGCAGGCAGACCATCATTGTCTTTAAAATATGTGTCCAATTTATTTTGGGCAATAACCGATTGTGCATCCTTTGGCAGTGTATCGATAGAAGAAACCTGGTAATCTTTTGCGCTAGGAGCAAATAGAGCTAAGCCCATTGTCAATACAAGCCATATGGCAAGGGTGATCCACATGCCTTTTCTTGTTGTGACTCGGTCGGTAATGAAATGCAGGAAGGTTTTCATTTATACAACCCTTTCTTTTTAAGTTAGTGACACAACTGTCACTTTAATGAAAAATAAAAGACGCTATTGTCACCAATATTATCTTTTAAAGGTGACAGTAGTGTCAATTGTTTTTTGTAAACATTCCGTGACAAATAATTTCTTTAATCGAGCTCACCCATTCCTCAGCGGGTACTCTTGTGTGATTCGGAATTGCAATGGTTTGAAAAATAAAGCCTAGGATAAGACCGTCCGGAATTTGAGGCTTTAATATTTTTTCTGCTCTCCCTAAATCAATAAAATTTTGTAAATGTTTATACATATCAAGATGCTGTACATCCAGTTTTGCTTTATTTAATGTTACTTTTTTAGATATATTTGCTGGTATCTGCAGTGCAATGATAATAATTTGATGGATTTCCGAATGCTCAAAAATAAGCGCGAGGAGTTCATTGAATTGGGCTTCAAAGCCATCGAATTCCGTAATCTTCTGCAGCTTTAGAAGAAACTTTTCCATTTCATCGAGCATGTAATCGGTAATTAGCTCTTCTTTATTATCGTAGTATTTATACAATGTGCCTCTAGAAATCTCTAGGCGATCTGCTAAAAGACTAAAGGTAAACCCTTCATATCCATGAAGAAGCAATAACTCCTTCGTTGTTCTAAAAAGTTCATCAATCGAAAATTTCCGTTCCCGTGCCAAGCTGCTCACCTCTCTTTTATTATAGAACAAAAAGATAGATTCACAACAGAACATCACCAAAACAATCCGGTTAAAGGACATAGAATCAAGAAATCATCCAATGTATGTACTTTAAATCACTGTTAAAGGATATAGAGACAAGAAATCACTAGTTGTATGTCCTTTAAAACTTTTCTATTTTATTTTCGTATTCTGTTTAATAATTTCCAGGAAAACCTTCAATGCTTTTGTCTCAAAGGGAGAACTTAACACAGTTGAAAAGTCACGAGTAATGGAAAGGTCCTTCACCTTTAATACTTTTAATGTCCCAAGAGAAACTTCCTTTCGAATCGTCCAATCAGATAATAAGCTAATGCCTAAACCAGCTTCAACCGATTCCTTGATTATTTGTGTACTGCCAAATTCCAAGAGTTTTTTAGGAGTTATCCCATATTTAGAAAACATTTTTTCTGCGGCTTCTCTCGTACCTGAACCGATTTCTCGGCAAATCCACGTTTCATTTTCTAAAATAGAAAGGAATATTTCTCCCTCCATTTGTGCCAGTCTATTATGAGGAGAAGCTACAATGCTCATCGTATCTACAGCAAATGGCTCTACGACCAAGTGGTTATTTTTGTATTCCCCTTCTACAATCCCAATATCTAATTGGTGTCCAAGTACCAATTCAGCAATTTCCTTCGTATTCCCAATCGTAATAGAAGGGTTGATCAGAGGGTACTTTTTTTGCATTTTTGCAATCAAGTGAGGCAAGATATACTCACCGTAAGAATAGCTTGCTCCGATTGAAAGTGCCCCACTCGGTTTATTCGTTAAATCATCAATAAGAAAGTTCATTTTTGAATAGAGCCCGATAATTTCCTTAGCATGATGGTAAACAATTTCCCCTGCTTTATTTAAGCGGACATATTTATTGCTGCGCTCTAAAAGAATCGTTCCCATTGTTCGTTCTAATGCTTGAATATATTGACTGACTGCTGGCTGTGTCATATGTAATTCTTCCGCTGCACGAGAGAAATTCTGCTTTTCCGCGACCATCACAAAAACTGCTAACTGCTGATCCATCTTCACACCACCCATTTACTATATGAATTTACTTATCATCACTATTATAAATTATTATTTTTCTTATTGTAAAAAAAGTATTATGCTGAATGAACAGATGATATTTTGGTGGTGAGAATATGGGAGCACACGCAAGAGCACTTACAACTAGTAAGGAGCCAATTCAGCCAGAAAAAAAACCAGCCCCGTTGGGAAAATGGGCAGGCGGCATCGCTTTTACATTTCTAATTGCCTTTTTAGGCTTTTTATTAGCAAAGGCACCTGGATTTGATCATGTTGGGCAGCTAGCATCGGCAATTGTAATTGCTGTTTTGTATCGAAATTTATTGGGGTATCCAGAGTTTTTTCGTGCAGGAATTAAATTTTCATCAAAGAAATTATTACGTTTTGCCATTATTTTATATGGGCTCAAGCTAAATATTGGAACCGTGCTAAGTGATGGTTTAGGCTTGCTCATACGAGATGCAGGTGTCATTATTTTTGCGATTCTCTTAACAGTTTGGCTCGCTCGTTTAATGAAAGCGGATAAAAACATCTCCCTTCTTGTCGGGGTAGGGACGGGGGTATGTGGAGCCGCTGCCATTGCTGCAATCGCGCCGATTATTAAATCGAAGGATGAAGAAACAGCAATTGGCGTAGGAATAATCGCACTAGTTGGTACGATTTTTGCGATTATTTATACCATCCTGCGTCCGATTCTGCCTTTGACAGATGTAGAATATGGCATTTGGTCCGGCATTAGTCTGCATGAAATTGCACACGTTGCAATGGCAGCAGCACCTGGCGGCCAGGATGCACTGGCAATTGGGCTGTTGGCAAAACTCGGCAGGGTATTCTTGCTCGTTCCTCTCTGTTTTGTTTTCATGTATTTGATGAGGAAAAAAAACACGGGTGATAATAACGCGAAAATTGAATTCCCATGGTTCTTAATTGGTTTTATCATTATGAGCGTAATTGGAAGCTATATACTTGGCCCGAAAATTCCGGTTTCAGATGGATTTATGAATGGAGTAGCGACTCTGACAACTTGGTGCTTAACAGCAGCGATGGTCGGACTAGGGCTAAATGTCAGCCTTCGCGATCTGCGTACGAAAGCACTAAAGCCATTAATTGCGATGGGGATTACGTCTATTATTCTATCTGTATTAGCTTATTTTATTATTTAGTCTTGTTCATTTTGTATAGTGATTGAAGATAGGAAGAGAATCCAACTTTGTATAAGCTGGATTCTTTTTAATTGTTGACATTATACCTATAGGGGTATAAGATAAGGCTAGTCATTAAAAAATTAAACAAGGGTGATTCAAATGGTCATTTTATTTATACTATCATTCAGCATCATTATTGGGGCTTTGTATATAAGATACTGCCCAGTTGGAAATGTTAAGTGTACGGAGTC
This sequence comes from Bacillus sp. JJ1532, assembly GCF_036965085.1. Taxonomy (NCBI): domain Bacteria; kingdom Bacillati; phylum Bacillota; class Bacilli; order Caryophanales; family Bacillaceae; genus Bacillus; species Bacillus sp. JJ1532. Next base: position 104,566 of record NZ_JBALOW010000022.1, on the reverse strand, counting down.
ACTCAGCCATCCTGCAGATTCAATAGAAATTGTTGATGTTAGAGATTATAATCAATCATATAAAGATCCTGTTTCAGGAGCTATTAATATTCCATACGCATATATGAAGAGGCATTATTCTGATATATCCAGTAAAACCATTCATGTGATCGCATCAGATTATTTGGAAAGAAACATGAGTATCCGCTTTTTAAGAAAAAGAGGGTATACAATTGCAGGGTATACATTAACAGATTGCCCTTGCAAAGATTATTAGAAAGGAGAATAATCATGGATTTCAATGATCAAATGAAAAATAGGGTTAAGCGCATTGAAGGACAGCTGCGGGGAATTCTAAAGATGATGGAAGAGGAAAAAGACTGTAAGGATGTAATTACACAACTCTCTGCTGCTAGATCTGCGATTGATCGTACAATTGGGGTCATCGTTAGTTCAAATTTAGTAGAATGTGTGAGAAATGCAGAAGAAAATGGTGAGGGAAATACAGAAGAATTAGTTAAGGAAGCAGTAAATCTGCTTGTAAAAAGCAGATAGATTAAAAAAGGGTTGACACTCTTTTTTATTTTCATTAACATTATACCCATAGGGGTAAGGGTAAAAAAATTAGGAGGATTACAATGACTCAGAAAAAATCAACAAATATTATCCTGTTCAGCGGGGATTACGATAAAGCTATGGCTGCTTATATTATTGCAAATGGTGCTGCGGCATACGATCATGAAGTAACTATTTTCCATACGTTTTGGGGATTAAATGCCCTGCGAACAGATGAAGATAGGATGATTAAGAAAGGCTTTATCGAGAAGATGTTTGCAAAAATGATGCCTAAAGGCGCTGATAAAATGGGCTTATCGAAAATGAATTTTGCCGGATTTGGGCCTAAAATGATTAAGGATGTAATTAAGAAGCATAATGCCATGACATTGCCACAGCTGATTGAAATGGCTCAAGAATTAGATGTTAAGCTTGTTGCATGTACAATGACAATGGATTTGCTTGGGCTAGTGGAAGAAGAACTGCTCGATAATGTTGAATATGCCGGTGTTGCAGCATATCTTGCTGATGCAGAAAATGGAAATGTGAACCTGTTTATCTAAAGATACGAGGAGTGAATGTAATGAAACAGCTAACTGCAAATGAAGTGAAAGAATTAATAATGGAGGCTCAGCCGCTAAATCTTATTGATGTACGCGAAGTGGATGAGGTAGCTGCAGGGAAAATTCCGGGAGCACAGCATATTCCATTGGGATTACTTGAGTTCCGTATGCATGAACTTGATAAATCGAAGGAATACATCATAGTTTGCCGTTCAGGAGGAAGAAGCGGACGTGCTTGCCAGCTGCTTGAACGCTATGGCTTTAAAGTTATCAATATGGTAGGCGGAATGCTTGATTGGGAAGGCGAAATGGAATAATTTTTTTACACAAAACAATACCCCTATGGGTAAAAACGGGAGGTTTAATGATGAAATCAATTAAAACAGACGTGGTACTAGATGCTAAGGGTCTTGCTTGCCCGATGCCAATTGTGAAAACAAAGAAGGCTATGACGAATCTTGAAGAAGGCCAGGTTCTTGAGGTCCAAGCAACAGACAAAGGATCGAAAGCGGATATTCAAGCTTGGGCTAAAAGCTCGGGTCACCATTATTTAGGAACGATAGAGGAAGGGGTGGTACTAAAGCATTACTTAAGAAAGTCAGATGGAGAGGAATCTGTTGAAAGAAAACATCCAGATGTTGTATCTAATGAGGAGCTTGAACAAAAGCTTGGAGGAGATGAGAGCATAGTTGTACTAGATGTAAGAGAATCAGCGGAATTTGTCTTTAATCATATTCCTCAAGCAATCTCTATCTCGCTAGGTGAATTGGATGAACGTATGGGTGAGCTACAACTGGAAAATGAAATTTATGTTGTATGCCGTACCGGAAATCGCAGTGACTTTGCTGCACAAAAACTCTCTGAGAAGGGTTTTACAAAAGTATTCAATGTTGTCCCAGGCATGAGTGAGTGGTCTGGCAAAACAACAGGTATCCAAAACTAAAGTTAGTGTAGATCGTTCATAACGACCGTGGGAGGAGTTTTTCAAGAACGAAGGGTGGTTAAGAAGTGTTTATAACGACCTTCAGGGCAGTATTTCTGA
>NZ_JBALOW010000022.1:69755-102226 GCF_036965085.1 Bacillus sp. JJ1532 | reverse complement strand
GTGGAAGGTAGTTAAGAAGTGTTTATAACGACCTTCAGGGCAGCTATTTTGAGTGGAAGGTAGTTAAGAAGAGTTTATAACGACCTTCAGAACAGTTTTACTGAGCGAAAGGGTGTCAAGGAGCGTCCTTGACATCATGGGTCTAATCGGAATTAATAAAATGGCTCCAAGCTAAATTTTTTTAAAATCAATAATACCATAGGGGGTAATCGAGAGATGTCTGTAAATATCATGACAGCAAAAGAAGCAGCAAAGAAGGTTGTAAACAAAGAAGAATTATTTATTTTAGATGTTCGCAATGAAGAAGATTTTCAAGACTGGAAAATCGAAGGGGAGAAATTCGAATACTTAAATATCCCATACTTTGATTTACTTGATGGGGTGGAGGGTATCCTTGATAAACTACCTGCTGATAAAGATATTTTAGTAGCGTGTGCAAAAGAAGGCTCATCCATTTTTGTAGCAGAAATGCTTTCAGAAGCCGGCCGAAAAGTATCTTATCTAAAAGGCGGAATGAAGGAATGGAGCGAGCATTTAGAACCCATCAAAATCGGGGATCTAAATGACGGAGGAGAGATTTATCAGTTTGTCCGCATTGGGAAGGGATGCTTATCTTACATGGTTATTTCAAACGGTGAAGCGGTCATCATTGACGCAACTCGGATGACAGATGTGTTTCTCGACTTTGCAAAAAGTAAGAACGTAATTATCACCCATGTTTTCGATACACACTTGCATGCTGACCATATCTCCGGTGGACGTATGATTGCTGAAAAATCAAATGCAACTTACTGGCTGCCGCCAAAGGATGCATCCGAGGTAACTTTTGAATTCAACCCATTAGAAGACGGCAATGTTGTGACAATTGGACATACAGCAATCAATGTTCATGCTCTATATACCCCAGGTCATACAATCGGCTCAACCTCCTTTGTGGTGGATGAAAAGTACTTGCTTTCAGGAGATATTTTATTCATTGATTCGATCGGAAGACCAGATTTGGCTGGACTTGCGGAAGACTGGGTAGGGGATTTACGTGAAAGCTTATACAAACGCTATCGTGAACTATCAGAAGAGCTAATCGTTCTGCCAGCACACTTTATGATTATTGAAGAATTAAATGAAGATGGCAGTGTTGCGGAAAAGCTTGGCACATTATTCACTAAAAACCATGGACTAAATATTGAAGATGAAAATGAATTTAGAAAGCTTGTCACTGAAAACTTACCGCCGCAACCAAATGCTTATCAGGAAATTCGCAAAACCAATATGGGGAAAATCACCCCTTCCGAAGAAGAACAGCGTGAAATGGAAATTGGTCCAAACCGCTGTGCGGTGAGATAACAAGTGGAAGGCCTTGATGCTGCGGCTAGACAATAAAAATATCAGGAGGAATCGCATTATGGAAACAGCAAAATTTTTAGACGCAAAAGGATTAGCTTGTCCAATGCCAATTGTTAGAACGAAAAAGGCGATGAATGAACTTGAAGCTGGGCAAGTACTGGAGGTTCATACAACAGATAAAGGCTCAGTCAATGACATTTCGGCTTGGTCAAAATCAGGTGGGCATGAATTGGTGAAAAATGACGAAGAGAACGGCGTATATAAGTTCTGGATTAAAAAAGGGGAGTAAAAACTAAAGGGAGCCAAAAGGTTCCCTTTTCTTAAGGGGTGTTTAACATGGATTTATCATTTATTATAACCATCTTTCTTATTGGATTTATCGGATCATATATTTCCGGGATGCTAGGAATAGGAGGTTCGATTATTAAGTATCCAATGCTGCTATACATCCCGCCATTATTTGGTTTAGTGGCATTTAGTGCTCACGAAGTGTCGGGGATCAGTGCTGTACAGGTTTTCTTCGCAACAATCGGAGGCGTTTGGGCCTATCGTAAAGGCGGCTACTTAAATAAAACCTTAATTGGTTATATGGGTGTTAGTATATTAATTGGAAGCTTTGTGGGTGGATTCGGTTCTAAGCTTATGTCAGAGGGCGGAATTAATGTGATCTATGGAATATTAGCATTAATTGCAGCTATCATGATGTTTATTCCTAAAAAGGGAATTGATGATATCCCTTTAGATCAAGTTAAATTTAATAAATGGCTAGCAGCTGTACTTGCATTAGTTGTTGGTCTTGGGGCTGGAATTGTTGGTGCTGCTGGTGCATTTTTATTAGTGCCCATTATGCTTGTTGTATTAAAGATTCCAACTAGAATGACCATTGCTTCATCATTAGCGATTACCTTTATTTCTTCAATCGGAGCAACAGTTGGAAAGATTACAACTGGACAGGTGGATTATGGTCCGGCGTTCATTATGGTAGTCGCAAGTTTAATTGCCTCCCCTTTAGGAGCAATAGCGGGAAAAAAAGTAAATACAAAAATTTTGCAAATAATATTAGCTTTATTAATCGTTGCAACTGCGTTAAAAATATGGATTGATATATTATAATAATGGGTTCAAAAAGGGAAGATGATTTTATTTGGACAGGAATATGAGAAAACATCAAAACCTGTCTAGATAACTAGTTTTTTTCGGAAATCTGATAAACTGCCCCAAATCTGTCCAATAATTTGACTCATAATATCTAGGTTCCATAAAGATTAGCCGTATACAGAATAACTAGCACCAGATACCGGATACAGTTTTCCGGTATTTTTTGCATATGATCTTCTTGTTCAAGTCTTATTGACAATGATTATCATTTTCTCTACAATGAAAATAAGTTAATTCACTCTTGGGAGGAACAACATGAGTATGCTGCATGGCTTGAAGGATATTGAAACGGTTATTTTTAATAAGCGTAAAATTGGAGGAGCAGCGGAAGCCGCGATGCTGAAGTTAACTTCAGGTGAAGTCTTCCAACACCCCGTATTTACAAATATCGACAAGTCAAAAGGACAGTATGTTTCCCTTTGCTTTATTGATGAAGAAGGTATGAATGTTTGTATTCATGTCGATCAAATTGCCATAATGAAGGGCTTAGAATATAAATTGATCTGTCAATTAAACAACGAAAAAGTAAAGCAGCTCATGCTAACTGATACATTGCAATACTTGCAAAGATTATGCGAAATTAACGATGGCTTTGTAACACCAACATTTAAAAGAGAAGCATTGGTTCTTGTTCGGGATATTAGTGTAAAAGTACTTGAAAAGAAACAAATCACCTTGCCTTTTTCAGTAGATGATAATTTAATACAATTCAATAGAAAATTTGCCTAAATTCGAAAAAAACGAGGTCGCCGCCTCGTTTTTTTCTATACCCTGAATTCTGACTGGCATGCAAGACGAAATCCCTCACTCAATGAATTCTTTAATTTCTTACGCTCCAGTTCATTTGGCGACTGCAAAAGAAAAGAGCCAGCATCAATTTTCACTATACATTTGCCACAGGTTCCTTTGCGGCATTTATATTGCAATGCTTGTCCTTGCCTGAGGGCAGTATCTAAGAGAACTCTTCCTTTAACTAAATGAATGGCAAAACTTTTCCCATTTTGTGAGACGATTATTTTTGGTGTTATTTTCGCAACTGGAAATTTTTTTTCATCATTGTTACCTAAGCTTTTCGTATGAACGACAAAGTCCGCTGCCACTTCTTTCGGAATAAGCGAGCCAACCGTCAGCATCCTTCTATTCAAGAAACTTACTCCTTATTTCTCCGGATTATCCAGTGTACAAATTGCGGAAGGCTGTTTAATTCTAAGAACGACTGTTTCATAAACGCGGAATGGATGATTCATGCCTTCATCCCCAAGATAGGCAATATCAAAATCCTCAGAGATGGCTAAATCTAAATTATTCCTGCCAGTGTTAACAAGTACGCCTGTTTTTCCTTTTAAAACAGGAGATTGAAAAACACCGTCTGTGACAAGCTCGCGAACATGCTCAATTTCCAGTACATTCGTATCCTTATGTACACGATGTAAAAGGGAGTAAAGCTCTGGGGACAAGACAAGTGCATAAGGTCCATTATGGTTCATATCAAGCAATTTATTTCTGGCATCCACGACATCCTGAAAGGCGCTTCCTGACTCATACCAATTTCTGATTAAATGGGTGAGCCGTCCTCTTACATTCATTAATCCTGGAATATCAAATTCCTTTGATCCGTGAAAAATCATCTGATCCTCTAAAATAGCGACATCACGTGAGGCATTGGCCGCACTGGAAAAATCGATGGGAATGTCCAGTACCTTTGCCTGCTCAATATCACGCCAATAAAGAACAAAATCCTTATAGAGCATGGGGATCGTATAATTAACGCGTTTGCTTGATTCGATAATTGTGTCAAAGGACCCTTGGAAATCAATTTTCGCTTCATGGCTTTCAGTGTAAATGTCGTTAAAAATGCTTTGCACGCCTCTGCCAAGCGGCCCATATAATTCGATAAATCGGCGCCCAATTAACTGTCTCCGGGCAGCATCTATGACAATCTGCTGAAGATGATTGTACTCTGAACTAGAAAATGGCAAATCTGGTGAATAACTCATTACTTCTCCTCACTTTAAAATTATCTTAAACTACCTACCGTAAATCCTTTTTTTCCTGAACTCATTTTCTTCTCCTGTACCGTGACAGGAGGGGCTAAATGGTCATGGTGTTCATCATGATGGGCATGTGGATCCACATAATCATGGTCAAATAGCATATTTATTCCCATCAGCATTTCTTTTACTTGCTGATAATCAGCATAGGCATCCGTTCTTAATTTTTTTAGTAACGTGCTCCGTTCTTCATCCGTAAATTGAAAGAGTGCTAAATCCAGGTGTTCAACAAAATTATGTAAGCCGAACTTTTCAAGGTTTAATTCCTGCAGAAGTCGATTAAATTCATTGTTTGTTGGGGTAAATGCATGATCGTCTTTTATGCCTTCGAACTTAGCAATAAGGGGAATTAATATTTCCAGTCGAGAAAGTCTTTGTTCCTCTTCCTCGTAAATATGGTGGTAATAAAGCCGCTCATGGTCATCTTTAGCAAACTCTATGACAGGATCGAGCATACTCATAAATTTTTCAATCGCTTCCTTCGTTGTTGAAAAAATCCGATAGAATATCGTTAACTCATCTCTCAAAAACCATTACACCTCCTGCGCTTTTCACTGTTATTCATTATGGTCCATGACGGCAGGAATTCATACATACAAAGAAAAGATTAAAATAAATATTTCAGGGAATTTCCTTATAGGCATTTTTTTTTATCCATGCTATTATTTTAATATTCAAATTTATTTCCCTCATACTTTTTCCTATGTTAGATTGGGTCTGTTCTTGCCACTAGTAATTGGAAAAAGGTAAATCGCAGCAGGAAAGTGAGTTGGAATTTAAATCTTATTGGGGGAGGAATTAGCGTGATGATTGATGGAAGCAGCAACTTACTCTTAAACTTATTAGTTATTCTTATTACAATGACTGTTCATCAATTTTGGGTAGAAAGTAAACCAAATTGTTCTTTTGTCCAAAAATATGCCATCTTATTTACATCCGCTGCAGCCATTCTACTATGTATGGTCTTTTCGTTTTATATGGAAGGTGGCGTCCAATTTGATCTGAGAAGAGTACCCCTTTGGTTCGGAACTATTTATGGCGGACCAATGGTAGGGATTATACTTACAGTGGAAACGATTCTCGTTCGCCTTTTTACCGGAGGAACTATTGGAGCTACTGGTGTGATTATTACTTTAATCACTTCTATTCTTTTTACCGCGATAACGATCTTGATTCGGCCCTTTTATTTTCGTTTGAGAACTTTTAATAAAATACTGATTGCATCAACGGTTATTACAATGTTTTCCATTTTTATTTTAGTAACTGTTTCATTTTATAATAATGAATTGTTTTCATTTAAACTTTGGTCGGGCTTCTTGCTTACCAATCTGATAGGAATTATTTTTGTCCATCTATCATTGGAAGCAATTAGGAGGAACTATCTACTTCGGATGAAGCTTCTCCATTCAGCTAAGATAGATGTTGTCGGACATTTAGCTGCTGCTGTTAATCATGAGGTGAAGAATCCCCTCACTACAGTTCGCGGAATGATGCATTTACTGAAAGAAGATCAGTCTCTTCCGACTGAAAAAAGGGAAGCCTTTTTTGAAATTGCATCGCAGGAGATAGATAGAATTGATAAAGTTGTATCTGACTATTTAACGTTTGCAAGGCCATATCCTGATAAAATTGAACAGATATCGGTACAAAAGGTTTTATCTGAGTCTGTTGACATTGTAAAGCCTCTGGCAGAACAGGCAAAAATTCAACTTGATATATCCAGCTGTTGCCCTTGTCACGTTTCTGGAGATCACTCTAAATTTGTACAGGCCTTAGTAAATATTTTAAAAAACAGCATAGAAGCCTCGACTATTGGAGGACAAATAAAGGTAAGAACTGAAATAAAAGAAGATTTATGCATAATTTCAATAAAAGATAACGGTGCTGGAATGAGTGAAACCATCCTTGGCAAATTAGGAGAACCTTATTTTACGATGACAGGCAATGGTACTGGTCTCGGCATGATGGTTGTTTTTCGAATCATTGAAAGCATGAACGGAAAAATAAATATAAAAAGTAAACTAGGTATAGGAACGGAAGTCACCCTTGAATTCTCAACATCTACATGTGAAAAAATGAAGAAAATGTTCCCTAATGTTGGTTAATGTCATTCTATATTTAATGTGAGTTCGCTAATGATTGTGAATAGCGAACTCACTTTTTTTTGTATTCCATCATATGTTTATAGATGTTAGGGAAAATATTGACTCACCAGTCAATCGGTATTAAAATTAAATTGACTATTCAGTCAATATTTATTTGCACTCATAAGGAGGGTTTAGATGTGAGTATTGTAGAGCTTAAGAATTTAACGAAATCCTATAAAAAGAATCGAGGGATTATGGATGTTTCTTTTTCCATTGAAGAAGCTGAGATTTTTGGGTTTATCGGTCCGAATGGTGCAGGGAAAAGTACAACAATTAGAACCCTATTGAATTTCATCTATCCGACGAGCGGCAATGCAACAATTTTTGGAAAGGATATCATTAAACATTCAAAGGAAATTAGGCAAAACGTTGGTTATTTGCCATCTGAGGTTCAATATTATGATGATATGAAGGTTGTTGATTTATTAAAATACTCGGCACGTTTTCATGGGAATTTTTATAGCACCAGAATGAAGGATTTGGCTGATAGACTTGATCTTGATATTAATCGGAAAATTGAAGATCTCTCTTTTGGAAATCGCAAAAAAGTAGGAATAGTGCAAGCCTTGCTTCATGAACCAAAGCTGATCATTTTAGATGAACCAACGAGCGGGCTTGATCCTTTAATTCAGAATCACTTTTTCGAGCTCCTTGCTGAAGAGAGGGATAAGGGGGCGACCATCTTTTTCTCCTCCCATATTTTAAGTGAAGTTCAGAAAATGTGTGATCGAGTGGCGATTATTAAAGAAGGTAAGCTCGTGGCAGTTGAAACGATTGAACATCTGACGAAAAATAAAGTGAAAAATATTACGATTATATTTGAACATCCTGAACAGTTTTCTTTTACAGTGGATGGGATTTTAAAACGAGAAGTAAATGGAAAAGAAGTAACACTGCTTTATAGCGGGGAGATTAAAGCGCTTCTTCAGCATCTTATTGATTTACCTGTTCAAGATGTGCTTATAGAAGAGCCGACTCTGGAAGAAGTATTCATGCACTATTATGAATAGAGGGAGGGAGAGCAATGATTTTTAAAAGGGAATTTAGACGCGGGCAAAAGTCACTCATCATTTGGAGCTTGGTGCTTGCGGGATTAATTATCTGGCTATTAAGCATTTTTCCTCAGTTTGCCGAGGGCCAGAAGTCAATTCAGGCTTTGTTTGATGCCTATCCAGAATCTATGAAGCAAATGTTTGGGATGGACCGGCTTAATCTGGGAACATTAATTGGTTTTTACGGCATTGAGGTCTACATGATGACGACTCTTTTAGGAAGTATTTATGCAGCAATGCTCGCCTCAAACATTCTTGCCAAAGAAGAAAATGAAAAAACGATTGAATTTTTACTATCTAAGCCTGTGTCAAGAAGTCAAATTGTAGCGGAGAAGCTTATGGCTGTGATTGTCAATATAGTAATCTTAAACATCGTATCCACGATATCGAGTATCATTGGCTTTCAGTTTGCTGAAGAAGAAGCGATCCCGTGGAGCACTTTTGCATTGCTGGCCATAGCGACGCTGTTATTGCATGTAACTTTTGCTGCGCTAGCCTTTATGTTCTCTTCGATTTTGAGAAAAACAAGGAACGTTTTATCCATATCACTAGCGGTTGTGATTGTTTCTTACTTTATCAATATCATGTCGGGATTATCCGAGGATTTGGATATCCTTAAATATTTCAGCCCGTTTAAATATGTTGAAGCAGCTAATATAATTAATGAACATATAATTGAATCAATTTTCTTACTGCTAATGGGAGCAATTTTCCTTATTAGTATCATCGTCTCATTTATGATATATAAAAAGAAGGATATTTCAGTCTAAAAAAGTAGGTGCTCATTCTTGTATTCAGTTTTTGAAAAGCAGCCACAGGAGAAAAAGGATCTAATTTTAAAAGTGGCGATTGAGGAATTTGTAAAAAATGGCTTTGAAAAAGCGTCTACCGATACGATTACGAGCAGGGCAGGCATTTCAAAGGGGATTCTTTTTCATTATTTTAAAAGCAAGAAAAATTTATATATTTATCTAGTAAGTTATTGTGTCGATCTCCTTACCGAAATAACAATGGAAGCACTAAGAAAGGTGAAATCAGATGACTTTTTTGAAAGGGTAAAAGAAATTTTTCTATTGAAGCACGAAATCATTGCGCCCTTTATACAGGAAACGCTGCTTATCACTGATGCCTTATTAAATCCCCCTGTTGCAGTGAGTAAGGAAATGCAAAACATTCTTAATAAACATTTTGAAACTTATCAAAAGGAATTCATGCTGGAGCATATTTATCTTAAAGAGCTTATTCATATAGATAAGTTAAGAGAAGGAATTTCTGTTGATACAGTTATTAATATGACGATGTTTATTGGTGATCAATTAGGAAATAAATATCAAACACTCTATAAAAATAAGCTTTATGACTTTTTCACAGAGCCAGATCCCCTTGCTCAGGAGTTAAATGATTACCTGGAAATTGTGAAAAATGGGGTATATAAATAAAAGATAAAATGTTGCAATTGACCCAGCGGTTCTGTATAAATAGACTATTTATCGCAGATTAACGGGCTGTAAGACCCCCACTTCAAGAAGTTGAGTAAAACAAAAAATTACTCAGTGGGTGATCAACAGCCCGTAAAGGCCCGATTGGTTCAACTAACAATCAGTGGGGGATGAAGGAAAACCCCCACTATTGAAGCTTCACTATATAAGGCATTAATAGATCCAGGGGGTATGTTCTATGACGATGCAGAATATCATAAAGCTCACAGTATATTTATCTTTGCTCTTTGTCATATCCGCTTGTAATTTTGTAAAGAACCCCCCACCCGAAAATATCCATCAAAAAGAGAATGCCTTACAGCCAAAAGAGGTAAAGCCTTCCGCAATAAATTTGGATGAAGTGCTGGAAAAGGCTCAAACCGGGATGATCATTGATAGTCCATTTAATGTATTGAATAGCAATATAGAGCAGGTTAAAGCCCAATGGGGAGAACCCGACAAAGTAGACAAAGCAGGCTACGGTTCCTATGCTTCCTATCATAATAAAAATGTCGTACTAGGGTTTAATATGCAGGATGAAATCTTTGATGTCCGTTCCTATAGGAAGAATTTAAATGAAGTTACACTTGAACATTTGGAAGAAGCATTTGGCGAGCCATCGGATATAAGAGAGCTTAGTAATGAGAAAATTTATGTTTACATTTTAAAAGAAAACATTGAAATAAAATTTGTGATTCCGAAAAATAAAACTGGAGTCAATCGCATATCTGTATTTAATCCGCAAAGAGCTATGGCAAAAAGTCAAGCAGATAATGAGTATTCTCTCGATATTAAAGGGGCATCGAATCAATTGACGGCTGCAGCTTGGAGAAAAATGAAAAATTGGCGAGAGCAAATCGTCCTTTTTTCGCACGAGCAGAAAAATGTCTATATAAATGGTCCCAATAGAAAAATGGTTGCGTTAACCTTCGATGATGGGCCTGATGAAACTGTCACTCCAGCCATTATTGATATATTAGATGAATATCAGGTACCAGGCAGCTTCTTCTTTTTAGGGAAAGAAGTTGTGAAGCACCCAGATGTGGTAAAGGATGCTTTTGAGAAAGGAAACTTGATCTTAAGCCATAGCTATAATCATTTAGACTTAACTCGGCTGAATATTGAAGAGATTCGAATGGAAATGGATAAAGCAGGAGAAGCGATAAAGTCGGTAATAGGCAAAGAGCCGGCAATTCTCCGGTCACCATATGGGGAAACGAATGACCAAGTTGCTGCTGTTGCGCAAGAAAAAGGCTATTCGATTATACTTTGGTCCATTGATACGCTGGATTGGTCACAAATGGAAGCCGAAAACATTACAAACAATGTGGTGGAAAATGTGAGAAACGGCGATATTATTCTCATGCACTCTGATTCTGATAAGACGGAGACTCAAAGAGCTCTTCCTCATATAATTGAAGCATTGCAGGAACAGGGATTTGAAATTGTTGACTTGGAAACATTATTACATGTAAAAGCTTATAAATAGGTGTTTGAATGGGCCCATTACCTCGATATTCGGTAAGGGTTTTTCTTTTTAAAAAAAAGCTATTGACCTTAACGCTGCGTCAAGGTGTAGATTTAATTTAAGAGGAGGTTTTGCGAATGGAATATACGGTGCAGGGATTGGCAAAATTAGCTGGGATCAGTACCCGGACCTTACGATATTATGATGAAATTGGCATTCTTAAGCCGGCAAGAATGAATTCATCAGGATATCGGATTTACGGGAAGTCAGAGGTTGATAGATTGCAGCAGATACTTTTTTTCAGGGAATTAGATGTGAGTTTGGACGATATAAAAAACATCATAACATCACCAGCCTTTGATGGAGCACATGCACTAAGAGAGCATCGCGAAAAACTCCTGGAAAAAAGAAAACAGCTTGATGCCTTAATTGCCAATGTGGAGAAAACCATTGAACAAACAGAAGGGAGAATTCAAATGACGGATAAAGAAAAATTTAATGGATTTAAGAAGAAAATGATAGAGGATAACGAGAAGAAATATGGGAAGGAAATACGAGAAAAGTATGGCAAGGATACAATCGAACAATCAAATGCAAAGCTCATGAATATGACAGAAGAGGACTATGAAAAGGTCACCTATTTGGCAAAAGAGGTTACTGATACTTTAGCCGCAGCGTTCGCAATAGGAGATCCAGCAGGTGACCTAGCCCAAAAAGCAGCAGATTTGCATAAACAATGGCTATGCTATTATTGGAAAGAATACAGTAAGGAAGCGCATGCGGGTCTTGCCCAAATGTATGTGGATGATGAGAGATTTACGGCATATTACGATAAGGAGCAGCCAGGCACAGCTGAGTTTTTAAGGGATGCTATCTACATTTATACGGGGATAAAGTAAAGAGAATGGAATTATTGTCAGACTCTTTTGTTAATTATTTAAAAATAACTTTTTAGAAAAATAACAAAACTTTATTGCGTCAATGTGATAAAAGTGATATCTTTATATTCAAATAATAATAAAAAAGTAATTAATGGTCATGTTTCTAAAGAATGCTTGCTAATTAAGGAGCATTTTTTATTTTTACTTTCTGAATGTGAAAAGTTTATCAATGTTTTAAGGAGGTTTTTATGAAAAACGAAATATTCCGTATTCTTGAAAGTGACTATCCTTTAATGGTACAAATTCGCCGAGATTTTCATATGCATCCAGAACTTTCATTTAAAGAGGTAAGAACCCCTAATAAGATTGCCGAGTTTCATAAAGAACTAGGATTAGAAGTTAAGACAGGGGTTGGAGGGAGAGGTGTAGTTTCAACATTAAGAGGCGGAAAGCCGGGAAAAACAGTTGCTTTAAGAGCAGATTTTGATGCCCTGCCCATACAAGATGAGAAACAAGTTGAATATAAATCAAAAGTTGAAGGAGTCATGCATGCGTGTGGACATGATGCGCATACTGCGAGCCTGCTTGTCTTGGCAAAAGCATTAACTAGTGTGAAAGAAGAAATTGCAGGAAATATTGTATTTATTCATCAGCATGCAGAAGAGGTACTTCCAGGAGGGGCAATTGCCATGATTGAAGACGGCTGCCTTGAAAACGTTGATGCGATTTTTGGTACGCATGTTAGGTCAACGATTCCGTATGGAAAAATTGGCTATCGATCTGGATATATGATGGCAGCTCCTGATAAATTCAGCATTAACGTGATCGGAAAAGGCGGGCATGGTGCATATCCGCACGAAACGGTAGATGCAATAGTACTAGGTAGCCAGATTGTTGCTAATCTACAAAATATTGTAAGCCGCAAGTTGAATCCACTAGACACTGCAGTTGTAACGGTAGGGTCATTTCATGCGGGAAATGCCTTTAATGTCATTTCAGATAGGGCAGTTATCGAGGGAACCATTAGAACTTTTGATGAAACAGTACGAACTAAAATTGAAGAAGAGATTGGAAATATTGCTAAAGGGATTTGTATGTCGGCAGGTGGATCGTGTGAATATACATATACCCGTGGCTACCCATCACTATGGAATCATCCGAATGAAACAAATCTTGTTGTAGAAGCAGCAAATAAAGTGATTGCGCCTGAAAATGTGTTTGAGATTACACCAATCATGGGTGGAGAGGACTTTTCTTACTACTTAAAGCATGTTCCTGGTTCATTTTTCTATACATGTGCAGGGAAAGAAGATATGAGTGCTAACTTTCCGCATCACCATCCTAAGTTTGATATTGATGAAAGAGCCATGCTTGTTGCTGCCAAGACGTTAGCAATGGTCTCATTAGACTATCTTAATAAGTCGGAATAATTATATTAAAAAAATTGTTTGACTATTAACGCATTAACGTATTATAGTAATACTATTAAAAAGACAGACAATTTTAATTAGGAGAAAAAATTTTAATATATTTATAAAATTATATTAAAAAGTAAGTAGGGGGTAATTTTGGCTATGGGAACTTCAATGAAATCAGAAATTCTTGAAAAAGCCTATGAGCTTAAAAATCAGTTAATAACATGGAGACGCGATTTTCACCAGCATCCAGAATTGGGTTTTGAAGAAGTTAGAACATCAAAAATCGTTGCCGAACATTTGGAGTCTTTAGGAATCGAAACAACAAGAAATATCGGAAAAACTGGTGTTGTTGGATTGATAAAAGGGAAAAGCGAAGGTCCTACGATTGCACTAAGAGCAGATATGGATGCTTTGCCGATGGAAGACCGGAAAACAGTCGATTATCGTTCAAAGATTCCAGGAAAGGCTCATGCCTGTGGTCATGATGCTCACACGAGTATGCTTATGGGAGCCGCTAAATTATTGGCTGAAATGGGAGGCCCAGAGAAGGGGAACATTAAACTAATTTTCCAACCGGCTGAAGAGGGATTAGGCGGAGCTCCAGCAATGATTGAGGATGGGGTATTATCTAGTCCGGCAGTTGATAGAATTGCAGGTTTACATATAGATCCTATGCTGCCATCTGGAACTCTTGCTGTAGTTCGGAATCAGGCGATGGCTGCAGCTGACACGTTTGAAGTGAAAGTAATTGGAGTAGGCGGCCATGCTGCTAGACCACATCAAACAGTTGATTCTATTACTGTTGCAAGTGAAGTAATTTCAGCATTGCAGCATGTTGTAAGCAGACAAATTGACCCATTAGATCCTGCGGTATTAACGATTGGAAAAATTGAGGGGGGCAGTGCTTATAATATCATAGCTCCAGAGGTTACTTTTATTGGAACTGTCAGAACTTTAAACCCCGAAGTAAGGGAAGCGATGCCGAATAAAATGGAAAGTATTATTAAAGGTGTAACAGAAGCCTTTGGTGCAAATTATGAATTTAATTACGACATGGGTTACCCAAGTGTAATCAATGATGACCAAATGGTTGATTTGCTTGATCAAACCGCTAAGGAATTAGTTGGTGATTCAAACTTTAATTATATTAAACCATCGATGGGCGGAGAAGATTTTTCCTATTATACGAAACATATACCAGGCGTATTTTTCCGATTGGGAGCGAGTAAGGATGGAAGCTATCCGCTCCATCATCCGCTATTTGATATTAATGATGAAATATTGCCGCTAGGATCTGCTGCATTAGTTCAGTTGGCTCTAAATTTTCTTAATAATGAAACAAAACAACATAATGGAGGACAATCATGAAAAAGCTTAGAAATGCTAGTTTTATAGTTTTAATGGTTTTAATGGTTATTATTGCGGGCTGTAGTAATGGTGATAATGCCTCAACTGCCAATGGCTCAAAAGGAAGTAAGGGTACTGAAAATAGTGATAAGGATTTAACCATCGCAGTTAGTGCTGATGTGGCGAGTTTTGATGTTCATAACCACCAAGCAACACAAACACAAGCTATCCATGTGAATATGTTTGATTCCTTAATTGAGAAGAATCGTGATGGTGAATTTGTTCCTGATTTAGCTGACTCTTGGAAAAATATTGACGAATTAACTTGGGAGTTCACCTTAAATCCAAAGGCAAAATTCCACAATGGTGACCCGGTGACTTCTAATGATGTGAAATTTTCATTAGAGCGCGCTGCAACTGATACATCATTATTAGAAAATAAATATTTTAAACAAATTAAAGAAGTAAAAGTAATTGATGATCATACGTTTCAAGTTATTACAAATGGGCCAGACCCAGTATTGCTTAATCGTGTATCCAGACAAGGATCTGGGATCTTGCCTGCAAAATATATCGAAGAAAACGGCTGGGAGCATTTCTTGAAAAATCCAGTAGGTGCAGGACCGTATAAATTTGTTGAATGGAAAAAAGATGATCGTATCGTGCTTGAAAAATTTGCTGAGTATCATAAATATGATCCGAAATGGGAAAAAGTTGTTTTCCGTATTATCCCTGAAGATTCTACCCGTGTAGCAGAGCTTCTAACGGGTGGTGTAGATATGGCGGTAAATATCCCCCCAAGTGATTGGGAGCGAGTAAAAAATAATGAAGGCACACAAATGGTATCAGGACCAACACATCGTATCATGCAGCTGGTTCTCCGCTTAACTGATGGAAATGCAACAGCTGATCCTCGAGTAAGGGAAGCCATTGATTTAGCCATTGATAAACAATTGATCATTGACACAATTTATGGAGGAGCAGGAACACCGACGAGAACGGGAGTAACTCCATATTCATTTGGCGGGAATGAAGAATTATATGGGAAAAGTTTATATGATCCTGAAAAAGCGAAGAAATTATTAAAAGAAGCAGGGTTTGAAAAAGGGCTAGATCTTACATTAAGTGTTTCAAATGGACGTTATTTAAAGGATAAGGAATCTGCTGAATTAATCCAAGCGATGTTAGCGGAAGTGGGCGTCAACGTAACTCTTGAACCATTAGAATGGAGTAAGTTTTTAGAAAACGTGAGTGGAAAAACGTTTAAAGAAGTGTACATGGTTGGCTTTGCAAATTCTTTAGGTGATGCTTCCAATCCTTTAGGACAAGTTCACCCTGCCATTACTGCAGGTGAAACGGACTATAAGAACCCTGAGGTTGAAAAGCTTTTAGATGAAGCGATGTATAATATGAATGAAGAGGCACGTGCTGAGCAATATAAACAAGTTCAAGAAATCGTGGCAGAAGAACGCCCTCGTGTTTATTTATACACACTAGACCAATTCCTTGGTATGAGTGACAAGCTAACATATGAGACACACATTGATGAATGGTATGTTGTAGATGATGTTGAAGTAGTAAAATAATAAACTTGTCTAGTGAAAAGGTCTCGTTAATGGGACCTTTTCCATTATCAATATGAATAAAGTAACCTCAAACTACATTCAGTGAGTGGCTAATTTATACAAATTGCTATAGGCAGGCAGCTTACATCTGAAGAATGCGCCACATATAATAGACCTTTTACTAAAACACCGCCTAAGGGCAATACGACATTTACAATGAGGTGAAAGGATGAAGAAATTTCTTTTAAAACAGATATTACAGATCATACCTGTTCTGTTTTTAATTACATTAATTGTTTTTATACTCGTTAATGTAACGGGTGATCCTGTTACATTAGCATTACCAATGGATGCTACAGAAGAAGAACGCGAAGAATTAACCCGTGCACTAGGCTTAGACAAACCTCTCCTTGTGCAATATGGAGTTTTTATAAGTAATCTTGTTCAAGGGGATTTTGGAAATTCATTCAAATATCAAGAGGCTGCACTTCCTATCATTCTGGATCGTTTGCCTGCGACATTAGAATTGGCAACTGCCTCTATGGTAGTTGCGATCATTATTTCTGTCCCGTTAGGAATTTTATCTGCAACAAGAAGAAATTCTTTCTTGGATTTATTTATTACAGGTGGCTCTGTGCTTGGAAAAGCAATGCCTAACTTCTGGTTAGGAATCATGCTTATTTTATTATTCTCAGTTACTTTAGGCATGTTCCCAGTGTCAGGAAGAGGAACGATGGCCCATCTTGTTTTGCCAGCAATAACTTTAGGAGCTGGAATAGCAGCACAGATGACCAGATTAATTCGTTCAAGCATGCTTGATATCTTGGGACAAGACTATATTCGAACGGCTAGAGCAAAGGGCTTGGTTGAAGCAATCGTTATTAATAAGCATGGGCTGCGTAATGCCTTAATTCCTGTTATTACGATTATGGCCTTGCAAACTTCAACTTTAATTGGAGGAACACTTATTACTGAGACTGTATTTGCGTGGCCGGGAATGGGTCAGCTTTTAATACAATCAGTGAATGCCCGTGACATGGCAGTAGTTCAAGCAGCAACATTTATCATTGCATTGTTTGTTATTTTCAGTAATTTATTAGCCGATTTAGCTTATCGTTTTCTAGATCCAAGAATTAAATATGATTAAAGTATAGGGGGGATTTCATGTCTTTACCAACTCATATGGAAAAAATAAACGCTTCAAATCTAAGTAAAACTAAAGAAGCAGGAAGATTTTCTAAGTTTTTATCCCAATTGTTAAAAAGTAAAACAGGAACAGTAGGATTAATAATTGTAATTCTAGTTGTAATAGGAGCAATTTTCGCACCTCTCCTTGCACCATTTGATCCTGCGGTCACAAATGTAGCAAACAGGCTGAAACCCCCTTTTTGGATGGATGGCGCTGTCGCTGGCCATCTTTTGGGGACAGATAACCTTGGCAGAGATATTTTGAGCAGAATTCTCTATGGATCAAGGGTTTCATTATTAGTAGGATTTTCAGCCGTTTTATTAGCGGGCTTGATCGGAATGGTAATGGGGTTAATATCTGGTTATTACGGTGGAATTGTAGATACAATCATCATGAGATTAGTAGATTCCTTTTTGGCAATCCCGAATATTCTATTTATGTTAATTGTTTTAGCGATTTTGGGTCCAAGTCTACCAACCTTAATTCTTGTATTAGGCGGAATTACTTGGGTCACTTATGCAAGAATGGTACGAAGTGAAACATTAAGCATTAGGGCAAGGGACTTTGTTCGTTCAGCTAAGGCAATCGGAGCAAAGGATAGCCGAATCATAGCGACTTATATTTTGCCAAATATTATTTCATCCTTTATTGTCATTGCTACTCTAAATGTCGCCTCTACAATCATTTTGGAAGCCTCATTAAGCTTTTTAGGATTAGGCATACAGCCTCCTGATGTTTCATGGGGACTAATGTTAAGTGACGGAAGAGAATATTTAGCTACAAGCTGGTGGATCGCAACATTCCCAGGCATAGCCATTACAATTACGGTCCTGGGAATCATTTTCCTAGGTGACTGGCTGCGAGACACACTTGATCCTCGTTTGAAAGCGAAGAAGGGGTAGGGTGGTTTTGTGACAACTAAACTATTAGACATTCAAGAACTACAAGTACAATTCAAAACTGAAGGCGGCATAGTTAATTCAGTAAATAACGTAACATTCTCGGTAGATAAAGGAGAAACCGTGGCTGTCGTTGGTGAATCTGGCTGTGGAAAAAGTGTAACATCATTATCGATTCTAGGGTTGATTTCTTCTCCAGGCAAGATTACAGGCGGTAAAATTGGTTTTGAAGATAAGGATTTAACAACGATAAATAAAAAGCAGCTGCGGAAAATTCGCGGAAATGAAATTGCTATGATCTTCCAAGAGCCGATGACTTCATTGAATCCAGTCTTTACAATTGGAAATCAGATGAGCGAAGTATTTCGAGTCCACCAAAATCTTTCTAAAAGTGAAGCAAAGGAAAAAAGCATTGATATGCTAAACCGAGTTGGGATTCCAAATGCGGAAAAAGTAGTCAATAATTTCCCTCATCAGCTTTCAGGTGGAATGAGGCAAAGGGTAATGATTGCTATGGCACTTTCTTGTAATCCGAAATTATTGATTGCTGATGAGCCAACTACTGCACTAGATGTGACGATTCAGGCACAAATTTTAGATTTAATGAAGGAATTAAAAGAAGAGTCAAATACAGGTATGATTCTGATTACTCATGATCTAGGTGTGGTAGCTGAAATGGCTGATAAAGTAGTTGTTATGTATGCAGGGGAAGTAGTGGAAGAAGCGCCAGTTAAAGAAATCTTTGCAAATCCGAAGCATCCATATACAGAAGGCTTAATTAACTCCATTCCGAAGCTTGAAGTCCAGCAGGAATATTTAGATTCGATTACCGGTTCTGTACCTAATCCTCTTCAAATGCCTACAGGATGTGCTTTCCATCCTCGTTGCCCATTAGCAACAGAACAATGTAAATTAAGTAAGCCAAAATTGGAACAAATAAACGAAGTTCATAAAAAACGCTGTTTTAATACGTAAGGAGGTTATGGCATGTCGGTAAATACTGAAGAGAAAATACTTCTTGAAGTCAAAGGGCTGAAAAAACATTTCATCTCAAGCAAAGGATTCTTTTCAAGTGAAAAAACAACAGTCCGTGCTGTTGATGGCCTTAACTTCTTTGTGAAACAAGGTGAAACACTTGGTATTGTAGGAGAGTCTGGTTGTGGAAAATCTACAACAGGACAAATGATTATGAAACTGTTAGAACCTACTGAAGGCGAAATTTGGTTTAATAATCAGAACTTAAATGACCTGAATAAAGAACAAATTAGAAAAATTCGCCGCGATCTTCAGATTATTTTTCAAGATCCATTTTCATCCCTCAATCCAAGGATGACTGTTGGGCAGTTAATAGGTGAACCATTAAAGGTTCATAAGGTTTATTCTTCAAGTCAAGAGATTAAGCAAAAGGTGATAGAATTACTTGAGGTCGTTGGTCTTGGCGAACATCATTATAATAGGTACCCACATGAGTTTAGTGGAGGTCAAAGACAGCGGATTGGAATTGCCCGTGCTTTGGCATTAAATCCTAAATTGATCGTTTGTGATGAGCCAGTTTCTGCACTTGATGTTTCAATCCAATCTCAAATCTTAAATCTTTTAAAGGATTTACAGAAGAAATACAACCTAACATATATATTTATTGCACATGGTTTACCAGCTGTAAAACATATTAGTGATCGAATTGCAGTTATGTATCTAGGGAAAATTGTTGAAATTGCAAGCCGTGATTCCTTATTTGAAAATACTTCACACCCGTATACCGAGGCTCTGCTGTCTGCTATACCAAGACCAAATCCAGAGTTTCAGAAGAAGCAAATTAGGCTAACAGGAGATTTGCCAAGCCCTGCAAATCCGCCAAGCGGCTGTACTTTTCATACTAGGTGTCCGTATGCAACAGATCTTTGCAAGCAAAAGGAACCTGAACTAATGGAACATCTCGATGGACATTTTGCAGCCTGTCATTTCCCTTTGAAAAAATAGATTGAATAATCATGCATAAACCCGATTCTGTTTTAAAAGAATCGGGTTTTTTGCCTCAATCGTGCCCGCGCTCATTCTCTTGACCTTCAACGAGATATTTTAGCATCGATAGCTTATTATCCCAGAACTGATCGAAGTAGGCGAGCCATTGTTTTAATTCTGTGAACGATTCGGGCTGCAGACTATAGCGCTTTTCTCGACCTACTTTTTGCCCGCTTACAAGTTCTGCTTCTGACAACACGTGTAGATGCTTTGCAATTGCCGTTCGGCTCATGGAGAAATGGGCAGTAATTTCTGAAATGGGCCGTTCTTTTTCTGCCAATAACTTAAGCACTTCTCTGCGAGTTGGATCGGCAATCGCCTGGAAAACATCATACTTTTGTAAAGCTGACATTACCCTTCCACAACTTTGCGTAGTTTTTGTTTAACAAGCGCCTCCCAGCCGCCGTTCATTGTATCGCGGATTTCGGCTGCACTTCTTCCGGCTTTAGGTACAATTTCATCTGTTTGTTTCCAGCCGCCATGAACCATTGTAAATTCAGTTTTATCTCCTAAATCCTTTAAATCGAAAGAAACAAACCAGCCATCTGTATCCCAAGAAAAAGATAAATGATTCGGAGCATTAATTTCCAATACTTTACACGGAGATGGCCCGAATGGAGATTGTATATGAAATTCATGGCCTACCTCTAGCTGGAAGTCATTTGGCATGAACCAAGATGCAATGCCTTCTGCTGTTGATACGGCTTCCCATACTTTTTGAATGGGCGCTTCAAATACAATAGTCTTCTTAATATCCGCTACTTTAGTTTGCATAGTCATAATCCTTCTTTCTAGTTAATATAAAACCATTTGGTTTCTCTTTTTGAATTATATAAAACCATTTGGTTTCATGTCAAGAACTGTCTTTTGTAAATAATTTACCCTTTTTTTGTAAAAAAATTAAATAAGTGCTTGAAACCTAGAATGAAATTGTGTACGATATTAACACATTACACGAGAGGGTGACCATAGGGCGATGATCTACTAATCCTGTTTTCAAACGTACATTCGTAAATTGCGAAGTCATATTTGAATGGGATTAGTCTATACTTTTATAGAAAAAAGATGATCGTTGCAGTAGTACAGCCGTACTATGTCTTTTTCTATGGTTTTAGATGAACTCCTATCCAAACATGGCGGATGGGAGTCTTTTGCGTCTTTAAGTAATTATTGAAAAGGGGTTTCAAACAAGAAATCGGTGCTTTCGCCTTTTTCCTCCTATCCTACCTCTCACTACTAGAAATGAGGAATGTTATGTCACAATTATTTAAAAACCGTTTTGTTCAGGCTATTTTTCTATCATCCTTATTCCTTCAAATCGGAATTTGGGTTCGAAATTTTGCTGTTCTTCTATTCGTCATGGAAAAAACAAATGGAGATGCCTTTGCCGTTTCGATGATATCTGTTGCCGAGTTTGCTCCAATCTTTATTTTCTCCTTTATTGGCGGGACATTCGCCGATCGCTGGCGGCCAAAGAGAACGATGATTTGGTGTGATATATTAAGTGCGGTTTCCGTATTTGCCGTATTAATCACTCTAGTGATCGGCTCCTGGAAAATCATTTTCTTCGCTACATTAATTTCAGCCATTTTATCGCAATTTTCCCAGCCGTCAGGAATGAAATTATTTAAAATGCACTTGGATGAAAAATTGATCCAATCGGCCATGTCCATCTACCAAACGATTTTTGCCGTTTTCATGGTCTTTGGACCTGTGCTTGGAACGTTTGTATTCCAGCAATTTGGAATAGATGTGTCCATTGCCATTACTGGCGTTGCGTTCCTCCTTTCCGCAGTCATGCTAGCCTTTATTCCAGCTGACCATTCGATGGAAAGCGAAAAGAAAGAATCGACTTTAATGGAAGAAATGAAAAGCGGAATTCGTTATGTTCTTGCCAAAAAGGAATTGAAGCTTCTTGGACTTTGTTTTATGGCTGCAGGGCTTGCGATTGGGTTGATCCACCCTTTATCCATTTTTCTCGTGACAGAACGATTGGAATTAGCAAAAGAAAGCTTACAATGGCTATTAATGGCAAACGGAATCGGGATGATAGTAGGTGGAGCGATCTCAGTTATGTTCTCAAAGTCTGTTCCGCCGCAAAAACTATTGGTCATTGGTATGCTAGCAAATGCTGTAGGGATGAGTGTGATTGGTTTCTCTACTAATTTACCGCTTACGCTTGGAGCAGAATTTGTGAACGGTTTATTCTTTCCATGCATCCAAATTGGGATTAATACGCTAATCCTTCAAAATACCCAATCTGAATTCATTGGAAGAGTTAATGGAACATTAAGTCCGCTTTTCAGTGGGGCTATGGTAATAACAATGAGTTTGGCAGGTATCCTAAAAGAAATGACATCGATTGTTACGATGTTCGAGTTTGCAGCTGTTCTATTTGTTATTGGCCTTCTCGTCATTTTGCCAATTTACAATATGAAAGCTCCGGCACAAGGAATGTTAGCAAAGGAATAAATGAAGATAGAAAGAACGCTTCAAATTTGAAGCGTTCTTTCAATTTAACAAGTACACTTTGGCTCAAATCAATGCGAAAAGTTTAGTGACTAAACTTACCAGAAGTTAATTAGATGATTTTTAATTAATAGTACAAATTGAAGTGCAAAATACATTTGAGGGATGTGTTTAATTGTGAAAGCAATAGCACTTCCCAAACATGGAGGTGAAATAATTGGCAGACGAAAAGCGAAATCGTAATGACATCGATGCTGGTGAGGCACTTGGAACGGGAGCCGGTGCTGCTGCTGGTGCTGCAGTGGGTTCTGTGTTAGGTCCGCTTGGCACAGTTGCGGGCGCTATTGCTGGCGGTGCACTAGGCAACAAGGCGGGCGAAGGTGCCGATGATGCTATGGATCAGACGGCGAATCGAGAGCAGGAGTAGAAGTTCCGCCTTTGCTTAGTTTTGTCATGTGGTGTCTGGTCCCAGACAAGGTAGAATCTAACCTTAAATTTAATATGGAAATAGAAGTAGTAAATTCATCGAATTGTTCAGGTTGAGGAAAATTATGGACTGTGGTTCCGCTATTTCACAAAATCACCTTTATTTCATAGTCTTATCGGACTAAGGTTCCGTTAATAAGGTTCAAAAGTGTTAATTTTGTATGATTTTCATCGATTAACGGCACTGGTGTTCGTTCACATTTGGAAGTTGGGGGATTTTAAGTAAATAGCGGAATGGGAGTCCGTTAAACTTTTGCAAAGTAATAGTGAAGTATTGAATAAATCAACGCTCCGAGCACATGATCTGGGCGTTTTTGCTATTTTAGCTGCATTTCAAAGCCCCCATTTGCGGAACGAATTACTACTCGGATCAGTTCCTTTCTAAATAATGCATTTTGAGAATAAAAGGATATTCATCGCCATTTGTAGAATGGGAAGTAGTTATTAATGAAAGAAAGAGGAGAAACTTATGTGCAGAAATATTAAAACCTTATTTAATTTTGATCCCCCAGCTACCGAAGAAGAAATTTACGCAGCAGCTCTTCAGTACGTAAGAAAGATAACAGGCTTTAACAAACCGTCAAAGGTGAACGATGAAGCGTTTAATCGTGCGGTTAATGAGGTAGCAAGAATTTCTAGGGAATTATTTTGCTCCCTTGAAACGAGTGCCGACCCGCGCAATCGTGAAATCGAAGCGGAACGTGCTCGAGCCAGAAACGCTAAGCGATTTGGAACAACAAGCTAGTTTGGCTGATCATAAAAAGGATATCGGATTATTGACAATTGCCTAGTATTAATGTAAAAATTATTATTTGTCTTGAATAGCAGAAAAGTTCTTTCCAAGGTGAATCAACTCAGGTAATAAGTGAAGTTAATTATTAGGTTGACATGTAATAGAGAATGAGAGGGTAACAATCATGAATGCAGAACAACGGAAAAAAATATTGATATTGATGATAAATATGTTCATTGCTATTGGAAGTTTTGGGATTATTATCCCAATTTTGCCTGCGTATTTAGAATCCATTAATCAAGGTGGTACAGCCGCGGGTTTAATGATTGCACTATTTGCAGGAGCACAATTAATCTTTTCTCCGATTGCAGGGAAATGGGCTGATCAATACGGACGCAGAAAGATGATTATTTATGGTTTAATAGGGCTGACGCTTTCAATGTTTGTATTTTATGGTTTTGATTCTATTTGGTGGCTATATACTTCTCGAATCATTGGAGGCATTGGCGCAGCATTGCTCGTACCGGCTATTTTTGCTTATATAGCGGATATTACTACGTTGGATCAACGAGCAAAAGGAAATAGCTTAGTATCAGCCTCAATGTCACTAGGTATTGTTATTGGCCCGGGCGTAGGCGGTTTTTTGGCGGATTTTGGATTAAAGGTTCCACTTTTGATTTCTGCACTTGTATCACTTGTTGCCGTATTATTTTCCATCTATATCCTAAAGGAAAGTAAAACATCAGAAATAAAGGATTTTTCCGAAGATGAAGAATCCATGGCTAGAAAAATGATTCGATCTGTGAAGATGCCTTACTTTATTCCGTTGATTATAACGCTCGTAATGAGTTTTGGATTAATGGCATTCGAATCAGTTCTTGGTCTATTTGTTGATAATCAATTTGGTGCAACTCCGCAGCAAATTGCGATGATGGTAACATCTACGGGTATTGTAAGCGTCATTGTGCAGCTTTTCGTAGTTGATCGGATCGTTAGTCTTTATGGAGAAGGTGTTGTCCTAAATATTTTTTTAGGAGTAGCAGCAATTGGTTTCCTTCTCTCTTTGTTTGCGTCTTCATATGCACTTTTCTTTGGGATTACTCTTTTAATCTTCCTTGCCACTTCTGTTCTTCGTCCCGTCCTAAATACCCTTATCTCCAAAATGGCTGGGAATGAACAAGGCTTCGCAATGGGAATGAATAATGCTTACATGAGTATCGGGAATGTTCTCGGGCCAACACTGGCCGGAATGTTATATGATGTTAATATAATCTATCCATTCATTATGGGTCTATTTTTCTTAGTTTTGACAATGTTAGTAACAATTGTTTGGCAGAAACGGTTAGCTCAAAATAATAAACTGGTAAATCATAAGGTGATATAGGAAATGATTTTCTTAAATTAACAGTTAAATAAACATATCATTGAATAGAGGACTTTTCACTTTGTTCTATATCGACCTATTTTAGTTTCTTGAAATATTTGATAGGTAATTAGCCAGTTGAACGAAGGTTCCTGAAAAGCCCTCATGAACTATTTCTTGCATCTCCTCGTAAGTTTTAATTTCTTCCTCAGTTGGAGATACAGGAGTCCCAATCATCGTAAGAATTGTTTTTCCTTCAAACTCAGTAAATGTAAAAGTATTGCTAATTTTTAGAGGCCAGTTGTTGTTAAAAGGAGCACGTACGATGTTACCAATCTCATCAGAAAAGAAAGAAGTATAAACGAGTTTCTCTGGAGCATTTATTTCATGATAAATAAATTTGACCCACATTACGTTACCGTCAGGAGATGTCTGACTGTAATGAAAGACACCATCCTGGCGAAGCTCAAACTTAGAAATCTCAAAAGTCCATCCTTTTGGGGCCCACCAGTTCTGCAAATGTTCTGATTCGGTAAATGCTTTAAATACAAGCTCACGAGGAGCGTTGAATGTATGAGTGATTTCGGTTATTGTAAACATTTTATTCCTCCAATGATTGTGTTTTATTTTGCAGTTCTTTTAGATGAGGTTCCAAACTTTTGAGATTTTCTTCCCAGATTTCACGATACTGTTCTAACTAAATGTTAAATGCCTAAAGGGTTCTGGATGGAGCTTATAGATTCAATGATTTGCTTCAGCATAAAATTCCACCCCACCTGATTTATAATGCCCACTTAATGTTTAGATGCCAATAGCTAGTGAATCTGAAGCGGTCTGCAATTTCTTCATGGAAAGCGGGCCGTCTCTAAGGATTCAACAATCCTTAATCGATTTGGCTCGGCAAGAGCACTTAATAATTTAGTATTCATCTTTACACCACGATTTATTAATATAATATTCCTTGACTAAAATTTATACGAACAGGATGGGGAACTTATCCATTCATAGTCATCTTCGTTTGCCACTTACGACCAAAGCATGATTAAACATAATTCCTCGGCGATGCCTACATGTTGAAAAAAGGTAAAGAAGGGCTTTGAACATTTTAATATAGTAAAAAAGGACAGTTCAAATCTATGGACTGTCCTTTTGTTATCCTTCCAAAGTACTAAGTGTATGAAATTCCACATATCCTTGTTTTTCCTGGGGAAGATATGTTTATCTTTCCACAACGAGGGAGTATATCCCTTTTTGTTTTCCATGGAGGACATCGGCATGTTTAGGCAATTATTTAAAAAACCATTCAAAAGTCAAAGGAAGCTTACTGATCATAAGCAAGGAGATATTCCAAGTACGATTTACTCAAATCTCCAGGCAAATCTTGACAGCATTAAAAGGTTATTAAACTCACCGGATGATCTCATACAAAGAGTTTTCACTTTAGGTAATAGTGAACATAGGTGTGCCATCGTTTGTATTGATGGATTAGTAGATAAAGACATCATAAATAACCAAATTATTAAAAATATTCAACTTGGCATTCCAAATGTGAAAGAGGACATTCCAACATCTGGAGAAGATATTTTAAAAGAACTGAAGAATGGGGTTATATCTAATGATGGACTTCAGACTGCAGATACATTTGATCAGGTGATGTTGGCTATCTTGTCCGGGGACACAGCATTACTAGTTAACGGCACGAATAAAGTATTGATTGTTGGGAGCAAGGGATGGGAGAAACGATCAATAGAAGAACCAGCAACTGAATCATTAGTAAGAGGACCAAGGGAAGGATTCAACGAAAATATTCGGACTAATACAATGCTGATCCGCAGGCATATACGGGATCCAAATCTTCGCTTCGAATCTTATAAGGTTGGCAGGCGATCAAAAAAAGATCTGATCGTATGCTATGTTGAAGGGATTGTTCATACGGATATTCTGGCTGAAGTGAAGAGAAGGCTAAAGGCAATCGATATTGATGATGCTCCTGAAAGTGGAACAATTGAGCAGTGGATTGAGGATAGCTTTTTGTCTCCTTTTCCACAAGTGCTTCACACTGAGAGACCAGATAAGACAACAAGCGCCCTCTTACAAGGGAAGGTGGCGATCCTATTAGATGGTACCCCTTTTGTTTTAATTGCCCCAACGACCTTAGTGTCACTCTTTCAATCTCCAGAAGATTATTATGAACGTTGGTTTATCGGGTCATTGCTGAGAATACTAAGATTTTTTGCCGCTTTTTTTGCGATTTTTTTACCGGCTATCTATATTTCCTTGGTGTCATTCCATCAAGGGATGATCCCTTCAAAATTAGCTTTTTCAATTGCTGCTTCTAGAGAAGGTGTCCCTTTCCCGGCAATTATCGAGGCATTTATGATGGAAGCAACATTGGAGCTGCTCCGAGAGGCAGGGGTTCGGCTGCCAAAACCAATTGGCCAAACGATTGGAATTGTCGGAGGTTTAGTAATTGGATGCAGCCGTACAAGCTGGTATCGTAAGTCCCATTATGATCATGGTTGTTGCTGTTACAGCTATTTCTTCTTTTGCCATTCCATCCTACAGTGCGGGTATTGCGTTTAGGATACTGAGATTCGGCACAATGCTTGCAGCGGGATTCTTCGGACTTTACGGCATAGTTCTTGTTTATATTATGATTAGCACTCATATCGCTAGATTAACGAGTTTTGGAATCCCATATTCTGCTCCGTATTCGCCGACATTTAAGGATGATTGGAAGGATATCGTTTTTCGTGCTCCTATTACACTGTTGACAAAAAGGCCGCAATATTTACAGACAGAGGATGACACTCGAGCAAATAAAGGGGATGAGCAATCATGAAATCCTTTGAATATGGTGACAGAGAAGTTGGCAGAAAAGAAGTTATGATGGCAGTTGCAAATATGGTCATTGGATTTGGCGTCCTTACCCTCCCTCGGACAATTGTAAAAGCCACAAATTCAATAGATGGTTGGATATCTATTGTGTTAGGGGGAGTTACTGCTATTTGTTTTGTAGGGGTATTAGCCACATTGCTCGCTAGATTTCCAAAGAAGAATTTCCATGAGTTTACGTCTCTAATCATTAATAAACCAGTTGCAACAATCCTGACCTTATTATTTTCAATGTTCACGATGCTCTTTGTTAGTTATGAGACGAGAGGAGTTGCTGACATTTCCAAATTATACTTATTTGATCGGACTCCTGTTGAAGTCATTTGTTTTGTCTTTTTATTAGTTGTTATCTATGCTGTTTCAGATTCAAGTGCAGTTCTTCTCCGTGTGAATCTCATGTTCATGCCTGTAGTATTACTTATCGTTCTTATTTTGATCATAATGAATATTGGTTTTTTTGATTATAAACATATAAAGCCATTTTTTATTACAGGCTGGAAGGACATTTTAAAAGGGTCAAAGGAAACAGTTTTTTCATTCTTAGGCTTTGAAATTCTCTTATTTTACAACACTTATATAAATAATCCAAAAAATACAAAAAAGGCAGCTATGATTGGAATGAGCATCCCGCTGTTTTTATATTTACTCGTATTTGTATTCGTCATTGGTGTGTTTGGGGTGGAAGTGGCAGCTAACACGTTATATCCAACAGCAGAATTAGCAAAGGTGGTTGAAATACCAGGAGGGTTCTTTGAAAGATTTGAATCTATATTTTTCACCATTTGGGTAATGACCCTGTTTAGCACAGCTGCCATGGCTTTAGATATTACCCTATTAGCGTTAAGTTCTATTTTTAAAAAGGCAGATCGAATGATACTAATTTTTATCATATCGCCATTGATTTTTATCATTGCCATGACTCCGCAAAACTTTCTTGAGATTTCTGCTTTTGGGGAATGGATTGGCTATGCGGGGATCATATTTAGTACAGTCATCCCATTCGTTTTACTTGTCATTGCTACGATTCGCGGGGTGAGAGCGGATGGGTAAAATAGGAAAAAGTCTGTTGGTTACGGTCCTTGTATTATTATTGGCTGGCTGTTGGGATAGGGTTGAAATTGAAGAGAGGGGCTTTGTAATTGGTGCTGCTATTGATACTGCTAATGATCAAGAGAGTGATATAAAAATTGAAGGTAAGCGAAAAGAAAATTATCGGTTGACCTATCAATTTGTAGTACCCGGGAATATTCAAGGAAATTCAAGTGGAGGCAAGCAAACAAACAATGGAGCGTCTGGCGATAAACCATACCTTAATCTTACTTCAGAAGGAAAAACCATTTTTCAAATAACAAGACAAATGGCTTCTGAAACAAGCCGCATTCCATATATGCAGCATCTAAAGGTTATCCTGCTTTCCGAAGAGCTTGCCCAAAAGGGATATCTTTATGATGCCTTAGATATTTTTGTTCGTGATCATGAAATGCGGAGGGCGGCAAAGGTAGTAATTACGGAAGGGGAGGCTAAAAGGGCGTTGGAAATAAATGCACAAAACGAAAAACTTCCTATTATGTTTATTAATTCTATCAGTGAAAATGTTAAAAAATCAGCTAGGTTTTTACCATTTACAAATATAGGCGAAATTCATAGCGATTTATTAAAAGGAAAGAGCTTTGTCGTTCCAAGAATTTTTGTAAATGAAAAGGATGCAAGGATTTCTGGAGCAGCTGTTTTTAACTCAGAGGATCTAAAAATGATAGGAACCTTAAATGAAAGAGAAACATTGGGTTTAAACTTTATCATAGGCGAGGTTAAAAGTGCATCAATAGATCTTGTGATGGATGACCAGTTTGTAACTGTTGAAATTAAAAGTGGTAAAAGTAACATGAAAGCGAGTGTTTCAGACTTAGACCAAATTCAATTTATAATCGAATTAGAAGCAGAAGGGAATGTTGGTGAATCATTCGGAAATCAAAAATTAGCAAACCCATCAACAATAGCCACGTTTGAAGAAGAAACATCCAAGGAAATCGAACAAATTATTCTTCAAACGATTGAAAAAGTCCAAAAAGAGTATAAGGCTGATGTCCTTGGTTTAGGAAGTCATTTAAAAGAGGAGCATCACCAAACTTGGACAAAGCTCGAAAAAGATTGGGACAGAGGGAAGAACTACTTTGAAAAAAGTAAAATTGACGTTCAGGTCAAATTCAAGATAAGACAAATCGGTGCTTCCATTGAAACAGTAAAATAGAAAGGAGAGAATACAAGAATGTGGAACGTAATCATCGATAGAATTCCATCCATTCCTACAATCCTCCTTGCCGCCATGACATCGGTTATTCCTTGGGGGATATACAAACTCAACCGAACTTTACACGATCGAGCCGATCCTCCGTGGAAAAGAAAGGGGTAACCGTCAAAAAGGCAGTTTGTGTATATACGAAAGAAATAAAAGGAAACAACAGGTTCGATGGATAGGTATTGTGATTTCATTATCTTAGGAATTAGTTTATTGGACGGGTTTTTGGGGAAAGTGCTGAAGCTATCCAAGAAGTCTGGTTTATTGGACGGGTTTTTGGGGAAAGTGCTGAAGCTATCCAAGAAGTCTGGTTTATTGGACAGGTTTTTGAAGAAAGTGCTGAAGCTGTCCAACAAGTTGGATTTATTGGACAGGTTTTTGAAGGAAGTGCGGAAGCTGTCCAACAAGTTGGGTTTATTGGACAGGTTTTTGAAGGAAGTGCGGAAGCTGTCCAACAAAAAAAACCGCCCAAATATGGTCGGTCCTTACTATTATTGATGAACATTATATTTCACATTCTCCATCACCTGCACAGGTCTTTTTTCTTTTTTAACCGACAGTAGCGCAATCGTACTCAAAATACAAATAGTTCCGAGCCATTCGGCATAGCCGAATGTAACATGAAGCCAAACGATGGCTAAGAATGCGGCTGTTAATGGCTCTGCACAGGCAAGTAAACTCGTATCTGAAGCACTAATATACTTTAAACTTTCTAAATAGCAATAAAACGCAATAATTGTTCCAAAAGCTACAATAAATACAACTCCAAAAATAGACGGCAAAGACCACTCTCCCACGAAAACCCATGGAGGATGAATGAAGCTAAAGAAAATGCCGCCAATTAACATTCCCCAGCCTACCACGATGGCGGATCCCCAATTAGCAAGAAGCTTAAGAGGCTGAAGCGTATAATAGGCTAAAGCAACAGCTGAGGTCAGACCCCAAAAAAGGGCTAGACCAGATATAGAAAGTGTATGGAGACTCCCTCTCGTTACAAGCAAAAACGTGCCGGTAATGGCAAGTATTAACGCGAAACCTTCCATTAGAGTAGGCATTCGTTTCGAACGAAAGGCCGAATAGCACATAATCAATACTGGAGCTAAATATTGAAGAACCGTAGCGGTCGCTGCATTTCCGTGGTGGATGGCCGCGAAAAATGTGTACTGAACAGCCAGCATTCCAAGGATTCCAAAGAGGATAATACTGAAAGCATCATGCTTAACCCTCCATATAGCCCAGATTCTATGTTTCTCTTTTTTATATGCGATGCCTAGTAAAAGAGTTCCAGATATTAATAGCCTTGTTACTACGAGCCACTCGGGACTAAAACCTTGATGCTGAAAAAGAAACTGGGCAACGGTACCGGAAACTCCCCACAGGAGAGCCCCGATAAGGACTAGGATGATCCCCTTTTTTCGTGAATTTATTAATAAAGCATTACTGGAACTCATAAATTTTCCTCGCAATCATTCTGCTAGATTATCAGTTAATTTAGATTGAATTTTTAGATGTATCTTACAGTGTGCCTTAAATTAAGTCAACAAGAAACAGTAGGAACACGTTACATGAAAAAAGCTCAGCAACTTTTGGAGAAATTGGATTTAAGTAAAAATGGGAATTTTGGAAAGTGCTCAAACATTGAATTCCAAAAGTGAATAAGCAAATGCGTTTTATGGGAGATTAATGTAAGTTAGAAAAACACCAACTGATTGGAGATTAACCTTATATATAGAAAGGAACATTCTTGGCATGCTAACAACCAATGGATCACTAACACCGCCAAATACCGTTAAATTAACCTGGGGAATAGCACAATCAGCCGTAACGTTAATTCTATTATTTAGCGGCGGTTTAATGGCTCTTCAAAATGCATTAATCTCAGCTGCCTTTCCATTTTCAATCATTATCATATTAATGATGCTTTCGCTTTATAGGTCCTTGTCTAGAGATAGAAAAGAACTGGGGCTATATTTAAAACCGCGCAAGAAGCATCCATAATCATAATAAACGAAAGCGAAGCGACCTCTGTGGTGGCGCTTTTTTTGGGGGGGAAAGGAAAAAATATTCAAAAATTAAATTGAAGGTCTACTAAAAAATGGTATCCTAAAAGATGCCTGTTCGAATGAAATTAACCGAAAACGGCCATCATTCTCCCATTAGATGCCCGTCTGCACTGAAAATTGCCGACAATGGTCATCAATCTCCCTGTT